>JAYSXN010000412.1:0-2705 GCA_043717405.1 Gammaproteobacteria bacterium | reverse complement strand
TGCCGCCATCGATGAAGGTCAACGGCAAGCTGTCGCCGATCACCCAGAGCCCGCTTACCCCGCAGCAGAGCCGTGACCTGGTGCTCAACGTGATGAGCCCGTCGCAACGCGAGGAGTTCGAGAAAACCCACGAGTGCAACTTCGCCATTGGCGTGTCCGGCGTGGGCCGCTTCCGCGTCAGCTGCTTCTACCAGCGCAACCAGGTTGGCATGGTCTTGCGCCGCATCGAGACGCGCATCCCGACGGTGGAGGAGTTGAACCTGCCGCCGATCATCAAGACGCTGGCGATGACCAAGCGCGGCATCATCCTGTTTGTCGGCGCCACCGGCACCGGCAAGTCGACTTCGCTGGCGGCGATGATCGGCCACCGCAACATGAATTCCTCCGGCCATATCATCACCATCGAGGATCCGATCGAGTTCGTGCACAAGCATGAAGGCTGCATCATCACCCAGCGCGAAGTCGGCATCGACACCGACAGCTGGGACGTGGCGCTGCGCAACACCCTGCGCCAGGCGCCCGACGTGATCATGATTGGCGAGATCCGCACCCGCGAAGGCATGGACCATGCCATTGCGTTCGCTGAAACAGGCCACCTGGTGCTGTGCACGCTGCATGCCAACAACGCCAACCAGGCGATGGACCGCATGATCAACTTCTTCCCGGAAGAGCGGCGCAACCAGTTGCTGATGGATCTGTCGATGAACCTCAAGGGCGTGGTTGCCCAGCAACTGGTTCCGACGCCGGACGGCAAGTCGCGGCGCGTGGCGATGGAGATTTTGCTGGGCACGCCGCTGATGGCCGACTACATCCGCGACGGCGAGATCCACAAGCTCAAGGACCTGATGAAGGAATCGGCCGAACTGGGCATGCAGACCTTCGACAAGGCGCTGTTCGAGCTGTACCAGGAAGGCGAGATCAGCTACGAGGACGCGCTGCGCTTCGCCGATTCGCAGAACGAGGTGCGCCTGAAGATCAAGCTAGCCCAGGGCGGCGACGCCCGCAGCCTGTCGCAGGGCATGGACGGGGTGGAAATCTCCGACGTGCGCTGAGGTTTACGGCACTGTCGCGGCCGCGGGCGGCGGCGCAGCGCTGCCGTCAAGGCCCAGCAGTTTCAGGCCTTGCACGAAGGTCACGTCGATTGGAATCTTCGCGGTGTCCAGGCGTTTCAGGTCGGCGGCAAGCTCCGGGCTGACCGTGCCCATGGTTTCGGTCATTTCCTTCGCGGCAGCGTAGTCGCCGTTGCCCTGCACGGTCAGCAGTTTCGCCGACAGCGCGTTCATCGCGGCGCGCATCTTCTCAAATTCCACCCGGTAGCGGCCGGTCGCCGGGTCACGGGTGAACGCGCCCTCCTTTTCGAAAAAGTGGAAGCGGACCATGTTCGCGCGCCCGTGGGAATCGGTTGCGCCAAAGCGCACCGAGCGCAGTATCCCGGCCAGGAAAGTCACGTAGCTGTCCATGAGTTTCGTCTTGTCGAGCTCGCCTTTTTCGCTGAGCGCGGTGATCAGGTACAGGCCCAGGATGTCGGCCTTGCCTTCCTCGAAACTGCTCGCGTATTCCTTCAGCGCCTGGCTGACGGTGCCTTTGCCGTCGAGCGTGTTCTTGATGCCCAGGCCGTGCGCGACCTCATGGAACATGGTGTCTTCAAAAAAGGCATCGAAGGTCACGTTCGGAATCTGGTCCTTCGCGATCAGCACGTTGGCGATCGGCACCAGGATGCTGTCGAACTTAGCCTTCATGACGTTTTCCAGTTGCAGCCGGCGCGTACCCTTGCGCAACTGCACCTGCTCGTCGTTGGGCAGGTTGATGGCGATGGTCTTGGCACCGACGTTGGCGTTGCCGCCGTAGTAGATCGCGTTGTAGGCATTGAGATCGGCGGCGGAGCCGGGTGTTTCAGCTTTGTATTTCGCCGCCACCGGCAGCCCGCGCTGCAATTCCGGCAGGAATTTGGCGAAGCGCGACAGGCGCTCGCTCCAGGCCAGGTCCTTCAACAACACCAGGCCTTCATAGCTGGCCTTGTAGCCGAACAGCTGGTCTTCGTAGGTTTCGATCGGGCCGATGACGATATCCACGGGGTTGGTCTTCATGTCCATCCAGGCCAGGTCGCTGGGCTGGAAGTCGTCGGACAGCAGCGCGTCGGCGCGCATGGTCAGGTAATGCGCGAAACCTGCGTCCTTGCTCAAGGGCGCGGCCTGGCGCAACAGGTCTGCGATTTTCTGCAGGTCGGCCCGGTAGGCAACATGATAGGGAACAGTGATCAGCTTGCCCGCCGCGTCGCGGCGCAACAGCGTGTACCAGCTGGTCTTGTCCGGTATGGCGGCGGCTTCGAATTCTTGCCTCGTCATGTCCGCCGGATAAAACACCGCGCCCGGCGGACGTGCCGCAACGCCGGGCACGAACGGGGTGTCGTTGTTCAAGCGATCCCAGGGACCAAAGTTGAGTTGCACCAGGTGACGCGTGTCAGGGTCGTGGATTCCCGAGAGTAGAGTGTCGCGGGCCGGCCAGCTCTGTTGCCAGAACAGATCGTTGGTCAGCTCGCAGGCCTGTACCAGCAGTGCGATCATCTTTCGATCAGCTGCGTCGAAGCCGACCAGGTTCGAGCGCAGTGGCACGCTTACGTAATCGTTCAAGTGGCTCGTGGCATAGGACTGTTCAACCGCTGCCGGTGCCGGGCCAGTAGCCTTGCCTGTCGGCGGGTTTGTTGG
>JAYSXN010000411.1:0-2709 GCA_043717405.1 Gammaproteobacteria bacterium | reverse complement strand
GGAAACGCAGCCGCGCTTCGGCTTCGCGCTGGCGCGTGATGTCGATGATGGTGCCGGTCAGATGGCGCTGTCCTTCCACCTCGACCGGCCACAGGCTTACCCGTACATACACGCGCTGGCCGTTGCTGTGCAGCAGGCAGCTTTCGAAGTCATGCGTCAGGTTGCCGGTAGTGCGGATGGTGGCACGCAGCGCCGCTGTCTCGACACTCGCCTCGGGCGCCAGCAGATCAAGGTAGGAGCGCCCAACCAGGGTCTCCTCATGCAGGCCAAGCATTTGCGCGAGGGCCCGGTTGGCGTAGACCAGCTTGCCCTGGTCCATGATGAACACGCCCACGTGACTCTGCTCGACCAGAGTGCGGTACTTGTTTTCCGAACTCACCAGCGCCTGCTGCATCTGCCGGCGATCCTGCACATCGACCGCGGAGCCGGTGAAGTGCGCGGGCTGGTTGTTCTCGTCGCGGGTGAGCCGTACGTTGGTGCTGACCCAGCGGAAGTTTCCATCGGCGTCGTTGACGCGGGTTTCGTAATGACTGAAGGAACCATCACGTGTGGCGCGTTCCACCAGCAATTGCCGTTCGGCGGGATCGGCGTATACGTCGAGCATATTGCCGAAGCGGGCCTTGAGCGCGTCCGGCGTTGCGAAGCCAAGCATGTGTGCCATGGCTTCGTTGACCTCTACGATCTCGCCGCCAAGCCCGCTGCGGAACAGGCCGACCGGTGAGTCCTGGAACAATTCGCGATAGCGGCGTTCGGCATTGACCAATGCCTGCTGCTGCCTGCGCTCGGCAGTGACGTCGCGGATGGTTCCGGTCGAGGCGATGCCGCCCTGGTAGTCGACGGCGTCCGCGCGCACCTCGCAAAGGATGCGCCGGCCATCCTTTCGAACCATCTGCAGCTCGTACATCTGCAGCTCGCGCGAGCCGCCTTCGCGTCGCGCCCGTCGTTCCCGTTGCGCAGGCTGGTCGCCTTCGTCCACCAGGTCAAGATACGGCCGTTCCAGCAATTCGCTCGGACTGTAGCCGAGCATCGCGGCCATGGCCTGGTTGGCGAATCGCACTTTGCCGTTCTGGATGAGGAAAACCCCATCCCGGCTGTTCTCCACCAGGACCTGGTACAGCGCCTGGGATTGCTTGAGTGCCTGCTCGGCTTCAACTTGTGCGGTGATGTCCTCAAGCGTGCCCTCGAAAAACACCGGCTTACCGGACGCATCGCGAATCACCCGCGCGTTTTCGCTTACCCATATCCTGCTGCCATCGCGCCGGTACACCTGCAGGCGCACTTGCTCGATGCGTCCTTCCGAAAGCAGCAAGGCATGGTCGCGGGCATCGCTGGCCTGGTCGACATAGATGTCGCGGGCACGGTCCTTGAACGCCATCAGCAAGGCGGCTGGGGATGCATACCCGAGCATGCGAGCCATGGCCGGGTTCGCATCGAGGAAACCGCCGCCTGGCAGGCTGCGATAGATACCTTCGGATGCTGACAGGAACAAGTCCCGATACAGGCTTTCCCGGCGAAGCTCTACCTGCGAGGCATAGTTGTCCGGCAGCACCTGCAACAGGCAGAACAGCATGGGCATGCCAGCCTCGATCAGGCACTCCACGTGCAGCCTGCCAATGAGCTCGCGACCGTCGGCCGCAGCTACCCGCGCTGGCGCATCGACGACGCGACGTTCGGCGCGCAGGCTTTCCCACAGCTGCGCGCGAAACTCGAGATCGGACCACAGGCCGATGTCGATCGGGATGCGACCGACGACTTGGTCGCGCGTAAACCCGGTGAGGGTTTCAAAGGCGGGGTTGACATCGACAAACCTGCCGTCGTCGGCGCTGAGCAGTGCGACCATGCTCTCGGACGAAGCAAAGGCTTCCAGCAATCGCAACTCGCTTCCCCAGTACCGCGACGGTTCAGGATAGCGCTGGCTACGCCAAGCCGATAGTGCTCGGCGCCACTCAGGCCGCGCCCAGGTGTGGCGAATACACCAACAGCGCGGTCATTGCCGCGGCGAGCACGGCAGCCGCCGCAATCAGCCACCACAAGGCGCCGGGGTCGACCGATGACTGCGGTTGCGATGCATCCTGCTCCCCAGCCTGGCCGTGGGCATTGAAGGCGGGGACCCGGATGGATTTCATGGTCTGGGTGTGCGCCGTCGCGCCGGCGCCGCGCACGCCATCCTGGCCGCGTGCAGGAAGACCCGGCGCCTCGAGCAGGAACCGGTGCCCATCGATGACGATCTGGTCGCCCGGCGACAACACCGCATCGCGAACAGGAATGCCATTGACGCTGGTGAATTCGCTATTGCCCAGTGTGCGCAAGATCACCCGGTCGGCGTGCAACTCGAACTGCGCCTGGCGCTCGGCCATGGCCGGGTCGTCGATACGGATATCGCAAGCACTTGCACGTCCGACCAGCTTGGGCTCGGTCAAGGTGTAGCTTCTCCCGCACAGGCTGCCTGAAACTGCCCGAATCGCGACCCGGCTGGCGCTGACGCGCTGGCCTTCAGCCAGGACCGGCGGCGCCGTTGCGGGAATGCGGGCGTCGATCAGGTCGCCATTGTTTTCGCTCAGCACGATCTGGACTTTTTCCAGGCACACCTGGTCACCGACATGCAGTAACGCGACGCGCCGAATGGGGCGGGCGTTCAGATGCACCCCGGGCGTGCCAGCGGGTACGCGCAGCCAGATGCCGCGCCGGTCCGAGACCAGGCTGACATGG
>JAYSXN010000042.1:0-2400 GCA_043717405.1 Gammaproteobacteria bacterium | reverse complement strand
TCGCCCTGCATCATCGAATCCAAGAGCTTCAAGCTTTACCTCAACAGCTACGCCCAGACGCGCATGGCCGATCCGGACGCGCTGCGCGTGCAATTGTCGACGGACCTGTCGGCCGCCGCTGGCGCACCGGTCAGCGTCGAGCTGGGCACGCCGACCTCGAAGCAATCTTCGTTGATTGAAAACCTCGACGGCGAGCTGATCGACGACTTGCCCATCGAGATCAGTCACTACGGTCCACCCAGCCCGGAATTGCTGCACGTCAACCCGGATGCGATGACCGAGGAGACGCTGGTTTCGCACCTGCTGAAAACCAATTGCCCGGTTACCGGCCAGCCAGACTGGGCTAGCGTGCAGGTACGCTACGTCGGGCCGCGCATCGGCCGTGACGGCCTGTTGCGCTACCTGGTGTCGTACCGCAACCACTCGGATTTCCACGAGCACTGCGTGGAGCAGATTTTCGTGGACCTGCTTGCGCATTGCGCGCCAAGCCGGCTGTCGGTGTATGCGCGTTACACTCGCCGCGGCGGACTGGACATCAATCCGTTCCGCGCCACCCCCGGCTGGTTGATGCCGGGCAATACCCGGACGGCGCGCCAGTAATGAAAAGCCTTTCGCTGTGGTTCTTGGCTTGCGTTGCAATTGCGCTGCTGCTTGCCGGTTGCAAACCGGCGACTGAGACCGCGCCCGTTGCTGCGGAGGCAGCGACGTCATCGGCGATGACTGCGGCCCATCCGGTCACGGCAGCCGAGACCGCCGACGCCGGGCCCACCAACGCAAACTCCGCAGCTGCCGCCCCAGCCATCGACACAGCCGCATCGCCGGCTGCAGCAGACGCTTCATCAACAGCTACCGCGCCGCCAGCGGCCGATGGCAGTTTTCGCATTGTCTCGGTCCTGCTGGGGCCAACGCTTGATGCCGAACACGTCGTGGTCGGTGACAGCACGTTGTTCTCGCCACGCGACGCCATCCACGCCTCCGTGCTCAGCGTCGGTGCCAGCCAGGGATTGCGCATCTCTGCGCGCTGGCTGGGCCCCGACGGCAGTACCATCGCCGAGACCTCGCAACCTCTGGTGCCAACCGCCGCCACCGCGACCACCTTCACCATCAGCAGTTCGAAGCCCTGGCCGGGTGGCGACTACCAGATGATCGTGGCGGTCAACGGTGATGCGCTGCAGACGCGGAAGTTCAAGGTGCGCTGAGGCCTCGTGCGAAGCGCTGTTCCCCAGCCCGCGGAAGCACGACAATGACCTATACCCGATACCCCGCTCCGCGCAGAGTTGCGCCGGCGATCCAGGAGAATCATAGATGGCAGAACCAACCTTGACCCCGCCCGCCGGCGGCGAAGCAATCACCATTGCCGGTGGCAAGCTGACCGTGCCGAACAACCCGATCATTCCCTTCATCGAAGGCGATGGCACCGGCGCGGACATCTGGCGTGCCTCGGTGCGCGTGCTCGACGCAGCCGTTGCCAAGGCCTATGGCGGCGCGCGCAAGATCCACTGGATGGAAGTGCTGGCCGGCGAGAAAGCCAACAACGCGCTCGGCACCTGGCTGCCGGAAAGCACCGTGCAGGCTTGCCGCGATTACCTGGTGTCGATCAAAGGGCCGTTGACCACGCCGGTCGGCGGTGGCATCCGCTCATTGAATGTCGCCTTGCGGCAGATGCTCGACCTGTACGTATGCCTGCGCCCTGTTCGCTGGTTCAAGGGCGTGCCCTCGCCGGTGCGCGCGCCGGAAAAAGTCAACATGACCATCTTCCGCGAGAACACCGAGGACATCTACGCCGGCATCGAGTGGGCCGGCGGCAGCGAGGACGCACAGAAGGTGCTCGACTTCGTGCAAAAGCAATTCCCGCAGATGTTCGGCAAGATCCGCTTCGGCACGCTGGAAAAAAACGCCGACTGGCAAAAGGCGCTCGAAGGCATCGGCGCGCCGCATCGCCAATTGCCGGTGCAGGTCGGCATCGGCCTGAAGCCGGTGTCCTACCTGGGCACCGAGCGCCTGGTGCATAGCGCCATCAGCTACGCGATCGCGCAGAAGTCCAAGTCGGTGACCCTGGTGCACAAGGGCAACATCATGAAATTCACCGAGGGTGCCTTCCGAAGCTGGGGTTACGAGGTCGCGCGCGAGGAATTCGGCAACGTCACCATCACCGAGGAACAGCTGTACGCCGAGTTCAAGGGCAAGCAGCCCGAGGGCAAGATTGTCATCAAGGACCGCATCGCCGACATCATGTTCCAGATGATGCTGCTGCGGCCGGAAGAGTTCGACGTGCTGGCCACGCCCAACCTCAACGGCGACTATCTTTCCGATTCCGTCGCCGCCGAAGTGGGTGGAATGGGCATTGCGCCGGGCGCCAACATCTCCGACAACTGCGCGGTGTTTGAAGCCACGCACGGC
>JAYSXN010000410.1:0-22520 GCA_043717405.1 Gammaproteobacteria bacterium | reverse complement strand
GAGGTAAAAAAGCTTGAGACCGTCAAGGTTGTCGGCATTCGCCGCGGCATCGAGAACGCAATCGATACCAAGCAGTCGGCCACTTCCATCGTCGAGTCGGTCTCGGCCGAGGACATTGGCAAGCTGCCCGATTCCTCCATCGCCGAGTCGATAGCACGGTTGCCCGGTCTTACCGCGCAACGGGAACGCGGCCGAGCCACGCAGATCAATATCCGCGGCCTGTCCGGCGACTTCGCCGGCACTACCCTCAACGGCCGTGAGCAGACCACCACCAGCGACAACCGCGGCGTCGAGTTCGACCAGTACCCCTCCGAACTACTCAGCTCCGTCGTGGTTTACAAGTCCGCCGATGCTTCGCTGGTGGGACAGGGTCTTTCCGGCACCGTGGACCTGCGCACGGCGCGTCCGCTGTCGTTTGCCGACCGGGTGATCTCGGGCAACTTCCGCTTCGACCAGAACAAGGGCAATGGCAGCAACGCCTACGGCAACCGTTACAGTTTTTCCTACATCGACCAATTCCTGGACCGCACCGTCGGCATCGCCATCGGTTACGCACACCTGGAAAGCCCGTCGCCGGGGTTCCAGGACGAGGCCTGGGGCTACGCCAATGGTCCAGACAACACCAAGGTCGTTGGCGGCGCCAACCTGTTCAAGTTCGACGACAACAACAAGCGCGATGGCCTGCTGGCCACCTTGCAGTTCAAGCCGAACGATTTCTACGAAACCACGCTCGACCTGTTCTATTCCAAATACAAGAAGACTGAAGTCAAGGCCGGGGTGCAGTTCGGCACGGCTTTTGCAAACGGCATCCTGCAACAACCGGGGTACACGGTGAACGGCGCGGGCACCATCACCGACGCCCATTTCACCAACATCAAGCCCGTTATCCGCATGGACAGCCACCCGAGCAACGATAAGCTAAAGTCGCTCGGCTGGAACAACAAATTCACCGTCAACGACCATTGGACCGTTAACGCCGACCTGTCGTACTCCAAGACGCAGCATGATTTCCGCGACCTGGAAACCTATGCCGGACTGGTCGCCAACGGCGGCACCACCTCGGTCGACACTCACCTCAGCGACAACGGGCTGTTCAATGAATTCGTTTTCGGAACCGACCTCGGTGATCCGGCTAACCTGCGCCTGATCGACGCCGGCGGCTGGGGCCAGGACGGCTATGTCAAGGACTTCGAGGTCACCGATCGCCTGACCGCCCTTCGGCTCGACGCGACCCGGACCTTCGACACCGGCTTCATCAGCAGCATCCAGTTCGGGGTCAACCGCACCGACCGCAACAAGGCAAAATCATCCAACGAATCGCGCCTGTGCATCGTTGCCTGCGGTGATGGCGCCTCGGCACCGTTCCCGGGTGCCCGCACCGATTTCAATTTCGGCGGCCTTGACTCGTTGGCGACCTATGATGCCAATGGTCTGTTGAATTCCGGCTTTTATACCCTCCAGACCAAGTACGACAAGGACATCGCTGCCAAGAACTGGTCGGTGAAGGAAACCATCGACACCTACTACGGCCAGGTCAACATCGATACCGACGTCGGCGGCATGGCATTGCGCGGCAACGTCGGCGCTCAATATGTCCGCGCTGACCAGAGCTCGGATGGCTTCAGCACCTTTTCAGGCAATCCGGCCGGCACGGCAATCACTGATGGGGATTCCTACTCGCACTTCCTGCCCAGCATGAACCTGAGCCTGGAATTCCTGCCCGAGCAGTACTTGCGTTTCGCTGCGGCCAAGGTGATCCAGCGGCCGCGCCTCGACCAATTACGCGCAACCATGAATGTCGAAATCTGCACGCAGTGCAACCTGTATGGCCAAGTGGGCAATTACTGGTCGGCTAGTGGCGGCAATCCGCACTTGCGTCCGTGGGAAGCCAATTCCTATGACGCGTCCTACGAGAAATATTTTACGACCGATGCGGGCAACAAGGGCTACGTCAGCGCCGCCTACTTCTTCAAGGACCTGACCAACTATATCTACAGCCATGACACGCCGTTCGACTTCGCCGGTCTTCCGCTTCCTGCGCAACTACCTGGCCAGCTCAATTACCCCACGGGAACTGCGGGCAAAATCAATCAGCCGATTAATGGCCAGGGCGGCTACCTGAAGGGCACCGAGTTGACGGTATCGGTGCCGCTTGACCTGTTCTGGGGCCGCCTCAACGGCTTCGGCGTGCAGGCCAGCTATTCGGACACGAAGACCTCCATTCATCCGAACGGGCCCGGCTCGTCGGAAACGCTGCCGGGCCTGTCAAAGTATGTGTCGAACGTGACCGCCTACTACGAGCATAATGGCTTTTCGGCACGCTTCAGCCGACGCAGTCGTTCAGCGTTCCGCGGCGAAACCCGCGGCTTTGGCGCCGACCTGAACTACATCAACATCAACGCCGAAACCGTCGAAGATGCCCAGTTGAACTACAACTTCAATGACGGCATGTTCAGGGGACTGTCGCTGTACCTGCAAGTGAGCAACATCGGCGATTCGCCGTTCACTACCTCGGACAGCGGGGACCCAAGTGGCCGCCCGATCCAGTACTTCGAGTACGGCCGGACCACGCTGCTGGGCTTCAGTTACAAGTTCTAGCCGCATCGATTGACGTCGAACCTTCGCCGATCCCCGTCGGCGAAGGTTTTTTTTCGTCCGCAGGATAGGTCTGACGCGCGCTCAGCATGCCAGCGGCGGCGCCCGGCAGTTTTTCGCGATGAACTCTTCATGGCTCGGCATCAAATCGACTACGCCATGCATCACCTTGCGTACGTCATCAAGCATGCGTGCCACCAGTTCCTCGGGCTTTGCGTCCACCAGCGGGTGATAGCCGGATGGATGGATGCCCTGGCCATACATGACCTGGAACCAGCTCACTTCTCCGAACAATTCGTTGTTCAATCGATAGATCCGGCCATTGCTGCGGAAAAGGTCGATCTTGCGTGACAGCGTGTCCGGGATCGGCATCGTGCGGCAGTAATTCCAGAACCCCGAATCGTTGCGCTGCGTGGCGTGGTAATGGAGCACGATGAAATCGCGCACCTGCTCGTATTCGGCCAGTGACTGCCGGTTGAATTCGTCAATGTCGGCCTGGTCGAAATCCTTGTCCGGGAAAAACGACACCAGTCGCGAAACGCCTTTCTGAATGAGGTGGATGGAAGTCGACTCCAGTGGCTCGATGAAGCCGCTGGACAGCCCTATCGCCACCACGTTCTGGTTCCAGAACAACTTGCGCCTGCCGGTGACGAACTTGATCGGACGCGGCTCGGCCAGCGCCTTGCCATCAAGGTTGTTCATGAGGATCGAGGTGGCTTCGTCATCGCCCATGAATTCGCTGCAGTAAACATGCCCGTTGCCGATCCGGCTTTGCAGCGGGATGCGCCATTGCCAACCGGCCGCGTGCGCCGTGGAGCGCGTGTATGGCGTCAACGGCGAAATTGACTCACACGGTACGGCGAGCGCGCGGTTGCACGGCAGCCAATGGCTCCAGTCCTCGTAGCCGGTGTGCAGGGTCTGCTCGATCAGCAGGCCGCGGAAACCCGAGCAGTCCACGAACAGGTCGGCGGCATGCACGTCGCCGTTTTCCATTGTCACCGAGGTCACCATGCCCGACTCGGGGTGCTGCTGCACACTGCTGACCTTGCCCTCGGTACGCAGGACGCCATGGGCCTCGGCGTAGGTGCGCAGGAATTTTGCGTACAACCCTGCATCGAAATGGAAAGCGTGGCCGATGTCCTTCAACGGCGATTTCTCGTATTTATCCGTGGCCCGCATGAACTTGTTTTTATCGCAGGCCAGCAGGTTGATCGAATAATCTTCCAACCGGCTGACCTTGCCCGCCTGCGCCATCTTCAACCAATATTGTGCAAAATCAACCAGGCCGGTGTCCTGGCCCATCGTGCCAAAGCCGTGCGTGTAGGTGCTGCCAATCTGGCCCCAGTTGCGAAACTGGATGCCGAGTTTGAAGGTAGCCTGGGTGGCCTTGACGAACTCATCTTCATCCAGGCCAAGCGCAGTGTTGAAATTGATGATCGGCGGAATCGTGGCTTCGCCGACGCCGATGGTGGAAATGTCATCGGACTCGATCAACTGTATTTTTATGTGCTTGCCCAGCGCCTGGGACAGGAACGCGGCGGTCATCCAGCCGGCCGTACCACCACCGACGATGAGGACTCGCTCGACGCGATTGCTGTGCATGGTTTTCTGCCGTTCTTCTGCGGGTCGCGCCCATCTTATCACTGCACTTTCCGCTAACATCACGGGATGGATAGCTCACGCAGCTACGGCAGTTCCGGTTTCCGCGTTTCGGCTTTGGGGCTTGGCGCCGCACAGCTCGGAGATGCACGGGTCAGCGAAGCCGAGACTGCCAAGTTGCTTGCAACGGCCATCGATGCCGGCATCACCTTGCTCGACACGGCGCCCGGTTATGGCGAGTCGGAAGAGCGGATCGGGCGGCACCTCGGCAGCCACCGTCACCAAGTCATCGTATCCACGAAGTTGGGCTACGGCGTCGATGGCATCGCTGACTGGACCGCTGCCTGCATCACCGCCGGCGTGGAACAGGCGCTGCAACGCTTGCGCATCGAGCGCATCGACATCGCGCACCTGCATTCGTGCCCGCGCGAGGTGCTCGAGCGCTCTGGCGTGGTCGATGCGCTGGAGCGGGCGCGCACTGACGGCAAAGTGGCCGCGATCGCCTATTCCGGCGAGAACGACGATCTCGCATGCGCCGTCGCGATGCAGCGCTTCGATGGCTTCATGGCGTCGCTGAACCTGTTCGACCAGCGTGTGATCGACGAGCAGTTACCCTTGCTCGCGGGCAAGGGTTTCATCGCCAAGCGGCCGTCGGCGAATCATCCGTGGCGCTTCCCGCAAGCCCCGGTTGGTGACTACTGCGAACCGTACTGGCGGCGCTGGCAACAAATGGGCCTGGACAGCGGCGGCCTTGCATGGGGCGAACTGGCGCTGCGTTTCGCGTTGTCTTTTGACGCCGTCGGCAGCGCCATCGTCGGAACAGCGAACGCGGCGCACCTGCGGCAGAACATAGCCTGGGCGGCAAAGGGAGCGTTGCCGCAGGAGACCGTAGCGCTATGGCGTGATGCCTTCCGCGCGCATGACCAGGACTGGACCGGCCAGGTCTAGCGCTTGATCAGCACCCGGCCGAAGCGCGCCGGAATACTGATGGTTAGCGTCGAGCCACTCGGCTTCATCGTTTCACCGCCGAGCGCATCGTCGAAGCTTGCACTGGCAATTGCCGAAGGCAGCGGCACTGACACCGTGATCGATGCCTCGGAGTTATTGGTTGCCGTGATTGCCCAGCTGTCCCCCTGCTGCCGCGCGAGCGCGATCACATGCGCATCCACGTACAACGGTGCCGACAGTGAGCCATGGCTGAGCACTGGATTGGCCTTGCGCATCGCGATCAGGCGCTTGAATTCCGCGAGCAGCGCAAGATCTGGTTTGCCGCCACGGTCCGGCCAGGGATAGGTCGCCCGGTTGTACGGATCCGGTCCGCCGGTGACTCCTACTTCATCGCCGTAGTAGATTGCCGGCGCGCCGGGATAAATCATCTGGAACAGCACTGCCAGCAAAAGACGCTGCTTAGCTACTGCAACAGCCGCTTGTGGCGCAGCGGCCTTGTCGTAGCCGAGCACATGCAGGCTGCGGGGTACGTCGTGGCCGGAAAGCAGGTTCATCGAAGCATGCAGCGATTGCGGCGGATACACCTCTCGCAGGTACTCCAGGTTGAGGTAGATCTGTCGCGCATCGCCGCCATTGGCATAGTCGAGCACGGCGTTGCGAAAGATGTAATTCATCGTCGAGTCGAAGCTGTCGCCGAGAAAAAACTTGGAAGCGTCGAACCAGGTTTCGGCGACAGTCAATGCATCCGGTTTGTGCTGCTTGATTGCAGTGCGCCACTCGCGCCAGAAATCATCAGGCACCCAGGGCGCCACGTCCATCCGCCAGCCGGCGGCGCCGCGGTCGAGCCAGCGTTTCATTATCGAATCGCCAGCACCGTACGCGAACTGCCGGAAGGACGGCGAAGTCTTGTTCAATTCAGGCAGGTCAACCACGCCGACCCAGCCGGTGTACTGCTTTTCCGGTGCCGACTGCGTCGAATCGAAACGGTACCAGTCGGCGTAGGGCGAAGCCGGGTTGATGCGCCCGCCGGCAAACGCGCCCTGGCCGCCGTACTTGCCATAGCGGTCGAAGTAGATCGAATCACTGCCGGTATGGTTGAGCGACGCGTCCGGAATGACGCGCAGTCCGCGTTTTGCGGCAGCAGCTGTCAGCCGGCTGAAATCGGCATTGCTGCCGAAATGGGCGTCGATGTTTTCATAATCGGCCGTGTCGTACTTGTGGTTGCTGGATGCGCTGAACAGCGGCGTGATGTACAGCGTATTGGCGCCCAATGCAGCGATGTAGTCGAGCCTGGCGATGATGCCGGCAATATCGCCGCCGAAGAAATCATTGTTGAAGACGGCATCAGAACCGTCTCCGCTGCCAGGGCGGTACGGTGGCTCATTCCAGTCTGCGTGCAGCTCGACACCAAGGTCGTGGTATTTGTCCACGCCCGGCTTCGGGTCGTTGCCCGGATCGCCGTTGCGGAAGCGCTCCGGGAAAATGTAATAGAAAACCGCGTCGCTGGCCCAGGCTGGAACGACATAATCGGATTGGAATACAGTCAACCGATAGCGGCGGATGCCGTGCGGCGTTGATGGTGCCTCGACGACGACACCACGGCCGTTGCTGCCCTGCTCGCGCGTCCAGTAGATCGGGTCGGCATTGTTTTCGTAGATGTACTTCCTGCCCGCAATATTTACTTCGAAGTAGTAGCCGTAGACGCCCGCGGTGTCGAATTCGTGCGCTGCCCGGAAGTGCATGGCGTCCGGCGAGCCGTGCATGCCCGTCGTGCCGGACGCCGCTGCAGCAGTCATCGGAATGCGCACCGCCGAGTGATACTCAAGCACGTCCTGGTTGCCTTCGAGTCGCCGGCTTTCGACCACCAGCGTCGCCTGTTCAACGCTCGCCGCCGCATTGAGCCCGAACTCGATGCGAGTCCCCGCCGCCACTGCGCCGAAAGGAGATCTATCGGCGAGGTCGCGCGAGTCATGCGACAGGCCCAGCGCAACCGGATCGACAATCGGCGCCCTGACCTGGTCCTCGAATGACTTGACGCCGATGACAAGGGTTGGATGGCCGCCGGGGAATGACAGCCGCAGGGTCTGCTCACCGCTGAAGTCGAACACGAGGTTGCTGGCGCCGCCTGGCGCGGTGCCGATGCCGAGCACCACGGCGTGGTCACGCGGGACCGTGGCAACACCGCCGACGCCGCCGTAAGTCGCGGTCGGCGTCCAGCTGTCATCGCCGATCTTGAATTCCTGCCGGCCCTGCAACTTCACGTTGAGGTAGTAGGCATCGCAGCTGTAGTGGAATGCGTACTCGTCCGGCGTCGCCCAGTTGTTCATGCTGCCGCGCAGGTACAGCTGCGCTTGACCGGTCGGTTCAGCCACGCATTTTTTCCCCGCGATGGCCTGTTGCGTTGCAGTTTGCATGACAGCGTCGGCACGGGTCGCGCATGACAGACCCAGCACCAGCGCGAGCACGCTGAGCGCCAAATGCCAGCGGTACAGTGAGCCAGTCACGACGCATGCGACCTTGAGTCCGGGCCTCGCAACCCTGGCGCCCCCCGGGAGTTGATTGCTGCCTGGATGTCTTCCAGACGTTGACCGCGCGTGTCGACACCGGCCCGCAGCAGCATGACTCCCGATATTGCCATCGGGATCGCGATCAACAGCGCCAGCCACGTAATGTTGCCCGAGTAGCCCATGACGCCGCACAACGCGCCGAGGATTCCTCCGAACTTCGAGCTGGCAGCAATCGCACCGGAGCCGGTGCCGCGCAAATGCACCGGATAGATTTCCGCCGCATATGGAATCAGCATCGCGATGACGCCGCTGCTGCTCACCAGCAAGGCAGCCGTGGCCGCGACCATGGCCGAGGTGGCGTGCAGGTCGAACTGGCCCATGACGAAAAAACTCAGCAGTGAAGCGGAGGTCAGGGCGATGAACAGGACCAGCGCACGAATGCTGCTCCAGCGGTGGTAGAGCCAGACAACCACACCGATGCCCGGCAGTGCATAAATGGCCGACCGTGCCAGCAAGGCCGTGGCCGTGCTTGCGTCCAGTCCCATCGAGCGCAGGTTTGTCGGCAGCCACAGCAGGAAGCCAAAATTCGACAGTCCCCAAGCAAGGCCGCACACCAGCAAACCGCGGGTAACCGCCGCGTGCGGTCCGCGCAGTAATTCCAATGCGCCTGGCTTGGAGCCGGCCAGCGCCTCCGGTGGGTCGGCAACGATTCCTGTATCGGTGGCGTTGCCGGCGTAACGCGCAAGCACGCCCTTGGCTTCGTCGTCGAGCCCGGCATTGGACAGGAAGCGCGGCGATTCCGGGATGAAGCGGCCGAGGAAAACAATCAGCAGCCCCGTGGGCAATCCGAGCAACCATAATGCGCGCCAGCTGTAGCTCGGCTCGAGCAATGCCGCGGCGCCGGCAGCGAGAAGATATCCGGCGGAGTTGCCGATGCCGCCCAGTCCGACCAGCAACCAGCCGCGGTGCGCGGCGGGCACCATCTCGGCCATCAGTGTAAAGGTGATCGGCAGTAGTCCGCCGGCCGAGGCACCCATCAGGAAGCACATCGCCAGGTTCCAGCCAAATGCCGGCATGGCGCCGCAGATCGCGGTGCCTACGAACATCAGTGCCGACAGCAGGATGGCGGCGCGACGGCCGAAGCCATCGGCCAGCCAACCCCATGCAATGGATCCAACCGTGGTGCCGGTCAGCGCGACCAGCGCAAGCAGTCCGGCGGTTTCCTTGGCAATGCCATACTCGCGTGTCATGCCGGGCATCACGAAGCCCAGGCTTGCAGGTTTCAGCACGTCGACCGCCAGCGCCACCACCAGTACCGCCACCAGCTTCCAGTGCTCGGCATTGAGCGGCACGCCATCAGCGATGTGGAATTGCGGTCGGCCGGCAGCCTGCCGTTGCGCGCGCATCTGCTCGAGCCGGGGCATGAGTCCAAACGCCGACAGCGCCAGGCCGATCGGAATCAGCGCCATGCCCGCCAGCATCCCGGACGTCATCGGCATGCCGACCAGTCGATAGCCCATCGATGAGGCCATCAGGAACATTGGCGCATGCGCGAACACGCCAACCACGATTAGCAAGCAGCCCGACCACACGGCGATTGGATGATGAAAGCGTAGGCTCTTGGGTTTCATCGGATGTCTCGATGCTCTACTGCACGCGCTTGTAAGGGGTGTAGCCTTTTTTCGGCAAGGTGTACGGCGCCAGCACGCGCATCGAGCCAGCCGGCAGCGTCACCCTGATCATGGCCGAGTCGATTCGCACTGGCGGGGCGCCAGCGTCGAGCAGATCCACCAGGCTGCCACCATTCATCAATTTCGAGTCTGGCACCAGCACCGGTTCGCTTACCGCCGTTACCCCCGGATTTGCCAGCACGATGACGGCGTCGGCGACGCGGTCGGTGTAACGTTCGAAGGCCAGCAGCTTTGCACAGTCGAGCCGGCGGAAGTCGCCAATGCGCAGGGCACGATGACCTTGATGCAAGGCCACCAGCTGCCGCGTCCAGGCGAACGTCGGATTGGCGGCAGTGGCCATATCCCAGCGCATCGGCGCACGCATCAGCGGATCCTCACCGCCGGTCATGCCCAACTCGCTGCCGTAGTACAGATTGGGCGCACCCGGCAACGTGAACTGCAATACCTGCGCGAGGCGGCGCTGCTTGCTGTCCTGGAGCATCGTGCCGATGCGCTGCGTGTCGTGGTTGTCGAGGAACAGCCAGGACTTCAGCATCGGCTCGGTGCCGGCGGTGGCAAGGACGCGCTCGATCATGCCGATGCCAACGTCGGCCGGAATGTCATGGTTGGCAACGCCGATAATCACCTGTCGCAGCGTGAAATCCATTACACCGTCGACCGACGGAAACCATTCGCGCGGATAGTTGGCAAGCTCGCCAACGACCAGTGAGCCCGGCTTGGCGGCGTGCGCGGCGCGCGTGAGTTCGCCGAGATAAGCGAAGCCGATATCGTAGGCGACATCGAGCCGCCAGCCGTCAATGCCCTCACGCAGATAGCTTTGCACCACCGACGCCGGCGTGGCGTAGATGTAGTCACGGACTTTTCTGTTTTCCAGATTCAGTTCCGGCAGGTTCTCCGCGTCCACCCAGATGCGCACCCCACCGGGATACTGCGGGCCCCAGTTGAACCAGCCTCGATACGGGCTGGCGGTGTCCTTCAGCGCCGCCTGGAAAGTGGCCGAGTTACGGCCCATATGATTGAACACGCCATCTAGTACGAGTTTCATGCCGCGCGCGTGCACGTCCTTGATCAGCGCGTCGAGGTCTGCGCGAGTGCCGAACTCGGGCGAGATGGCCAGGTAATCGAGCGCGTCGTACTTGTGGTTGGTGTAGGCCAGGTGGATCGGGTTGAGGTAAAGCACGTCGGCACCCAGAGCATCGATGTAGTCGAGCCTGGATTTCACGCTCGGCAGGTCGCCGCCCCAGAAATCGATCTCATGGCTCCACAATCGCGCAGCCGGCAGGTAGGTGCCACGCTGCGGCAGTTCGTCCCAGCGCCGCAAGATCTTCGGCGCCGGGTACAGGGCGCGCTTGTCCTGCAGATGATCGGAAGGTGCAAAACGGTCGACCAAAACCTGGTACACGACCGCGCCGTTGCGCCAATCGGCTTCGCGCTTCGCGAACATCGCCGATGAGGCGCGGTCGGTTTCATTGGCGTAAGGGCCAGGAGCGTTGGCAATTGGCGTCGCCATGCCGGTTGGAACCGAGACGGTTGACGCGCAGGCAACGGCCGGAATCAGAGCGCCGCCGACAAGTGTGAACAACAGGGAACACCGGATAGGGCATCTGTTTTCTGCTTTCATATTGGCTACCTCAGCCCTTCACGCCGCCGGACGTCAGCCCCGACACGATCCAGCGTTGCGCGGCAAGGAACACCAGCGTGATCGGCAAACCGGACAGGACGGCGGCGGCGGCGAAGTCGCCCCACAGGTATTTTTGCTCGTACAGGTAATACTTCGAGCCCACCGCGAGCGTCAGGTTGTTCTCCTCGCGCAGCAGTACGGATGCCACCGGGTATTCAATGATGGTGCCGATGAAGGCGAGCAGGAACACCACCATCAGGATCGGCACCGCCATCGGCAGCAGCACGTGCAGGAAAGCTTGCCAATGCGTCGCGCCATCGACCTTGGCGCATTCCTCGATCTCGACCGGAATGGTCTCGAAATAACCGCGGATCGTCCAGATGTGCATGGCCACGCCGCCCAGGTAGGCGAGGATAAGGCCGGCGTGGGTTTCGATGCCGAGCCACGGCACGTACGCGCCGATGGTGTCGAAGATGGCGTAGATGGCGACCAGCGCCAGCACTGCCGGAAACATCTGCAACAACAACATGGAATTCAGGATGATGCCCTTGAAACGGAATCGCAGCCGCGCGAAGGCGTAGGCAGCCGTGGTTGAGATGGTGACGATGAGAAATGCCGAGATGCCGGCGATCTTGATCGAGTTGTACAGCCAGCGCAGCACCGGGAATGGTGGCACCACCAGGCTGCCATCGGCGGCCTGGTAGGAAATACCCAGCGCAAGCTTCCAGTGCTCCAGGCTGATGGTGGATGGAATCAGCGAGCCGGTGGAAAAGTTTCCGGGGCGCAGCGATATCGACACCACTGCCAGCAACGGGAAGATAGTGATCGCGATCAGCACGATCAAGCCTGCATGCGCGGCAGCAACGCGCCAGCGCTGGCTGCGGCCGGTGACGATGGCCATGGCTAGCGACTCCTCACTTGAGATCCTGGTTGACGCGCGCGATCCGCAGGTGCGCCAGCGACAGCAGCGCGACCATGAAGAAGATCATCGTGGAAATAGCTGCGGCCAGGCCGAAGTTCTGGCCCGAATCCTGGAAAGCGATGCGATAGGTATAGGACACCAGGATGTCGGTGGTGCCAGCGGGAATCTTGGTGTTAAGGAAGTCGGGTCGGCCGTTGGTCAGCAGCGCGATCAGCACGAAATTATTGAAGTTGAAGGCAAAGGCCGAAATCAGCAGCGGCATCAGCGGCTTGACGATGAGCGGCGCGGTGATCTTGAAGAAGTTGCTCATCGGGCTGGCGCCGGCGATGGCTGAAGCTTCATACAAGTCCGCCGGTATCGCCTTCATCAGGCCGCTGCACAGGATCATGAAAAACGGATACCCGAGCCAGACGTTGACGATCAGGATCATGGTCTTGGCCAGCGTCGGATCGGCGAACCACGCCGGTTTGACCCCGAACAGAGCATCCAGGATGGCGTTTATTTCACCGAAATTCTGGTTGAACAGGCCCTTGAACACCAGGATGGAAATAAAAGCCGGCACCGCATACGGCAGGAACAATAAAGTCCTGTACAGCGTGCGAAAGCGCAACGATTCCCAATTCAGCAACACTGCCAGCGTCATGCCGATGATCAGCGAAAACAACACGGTGAGCGTCGCGAACAGCAGCGTCCACGCGAAGATAGCCAGGAACGGGCCGCGAAAATCCGGATCGGAAAACATGCGCAGGTAATTGCCCAGGCCGATATTGACCTTGAAGCCTGGTTGCAGCTGTGCACCGCCGCTGGTTTCGAAAAAACCGGAACTCATGTTCGGGTGGAAGACCTCGCCGGTATCGGCGCGGGTAAGGGAACCGTCAGCGTTGGCCTTCCAGATATTATTGAGGGGACCAAACTCGCGCACGCCGGCATAGCTGAGCAGCCGGCCGTCGGGAAGCTTGAGCTTGATCTGCATCAGTACGTCGCGATGGCGCAGGACTTCGCGCAAGGGCAGCGGCGCGTTGATGTGGAAGCTGGCGCGCGACAGGGGCAGCATGGTGGTCTGTTCTGGCGGCGTTGGCGAGCGCAGCGCAAGACGCGTGGATACCAGGCTTGCCGAGCGCAAGGCGGCCAATTTCGCCAGGTCCTGCTCGTCTTCATCTTCGTGCTGCGGCGTCAGTACGATGCGGAACTCATCACCGTCGGCGTGCAAGGTGTAGCCGAGCGTCTGCGCCTCGTCGGGCAATGTCTGCTCAAGGAGGTACGCGCGCGCGCGCTCCAGGCTGAGCAGATTGTTGGAGGAGTAATTGGTGAAGCCGATCTGCACGGTGTACAGCAGCGGGAATGCCACGAACAATGCCATGCCCGCCAGGCCGGGAAACAGGTATCTATAAGCAAAGGCGACGTTGGACAAGTAGATGAAAAAGCCCGCCGACACCAGCGCCAGCACCGCCAACGCCCATACTGGATGGCCGGCGATGGTGATGTTGAAGACCAGAAAAAGAAAGGCCGACGCCAGCACCAGAACCAGCGGCCATTTCAGCCAGCGCATCAGGGTACCCATCCTGCGGCGCGCTGCCCGGACGCGATTGGCCCATTGCCAACCCCAGCGCTCACTTCACACGCATCCGCGCGGCCGCGCCGTCTAGCGCGTCCTTCGGTGATTGCCGGCCATTGGTGATCGCCTCGAGCGCCGCGTCCATCGCGGTGAAGAACTTGCCCGTTTCTGGAATGTTCGGGATCGGCTCGCCGCGGCGGGCGTTTTCCATGGTCGCGCTGATGTTCGGGTCGGCTGCCAGCTCGCGATAAAATGCTTTATTCGCCGGCGTGCCGAGTGGCACGTCGGCGTTGATCATCTTCAGGCTCTCGATGCGCAGCAGATGTCGTTCGATGAACTCGCGCGCAATGTCCTTTACCGGGCTCGGGGCGGTGATCATGCAACCGAGCACGCCGACGAACGGCTTGGCCGGATGACCATTGACGCCGGGTATGGGCGCCACGCCGAAATCGATATGGCTGCGGCGCGCGTTGTCCCAGGCCCAGGGGCCGGAAATCATCATCGCCAGGTCGCCACGGCTGAAGGCGCCTTCCATTTCGGCGTAACCGGCGCCCTTCGGCATAACCCCGCTCCGCACCAGCGAAGCCAAAACTTCCGCCGCCTTCACCGCACCGGGCGAATTGACGCCAATTGCATGCACGTCGAGACTCCCGCGTGCATCGTGGCCGAATATGTAACCGCCGGAGCCGGCCAGCAGCGGCCAGGTGAAGAAACTCTTGTTGTAATCCCAGAGGATCGCCTTCTTGCCTTGCGCAGACAGCTTGTGGTCGAGCGCGATGACTTCCTCGAAGGACGTCGGCGGCGAGCTTATCAGCGCCTTGTTGTAGATCAGGCCGATGGATTCAATCGCCAACGGGTAACCCCAGGTGCGACCCTGGTATTGAAACGCTTTCCACGCCGAGGCATCGATTTCGTCACGCAGCTTTCGGTTCGGCCGCACCGGCACGATCAGGCCGGAGCGCGCCCATTCGCCGGTGCGATCGTGCGGCCAGCAGAAAATGTCCGGGCCCTTGCCGGCGCCGCTGGAGGACTGGAATTTGTCCGGTGCGCCTTCCGGATGCTGCACGATGACCTGCACGCCTGACTCGCGCGCGAACTCATCGCCGACTTTTTGCAGCCCGTTGTAACCCTTGTCTCCGTTGATCCAGATCAGCAGCTTCAAAGGCTCGCGAGCGCTCACGCAACCTGCGCCGACCAACAGCACAAAGGCAACCATCGCTGCGTGCCAGGCTGGCGGACCCGGGCGCCGCCAGTGAAGCGGCAACAATCGCGACATCCGCAGCATTTGCAAAATCACGTCGCAGCGGCCGCCATTTCAGGCGTGGGCATGATGCGCGGCAGCGCCTTGCCACCACTGTCGAACAGCTGGCAATCGCCCGGAGCTACGCCGAGCGCGAGCATCTGCCCGCCGCGTACCTTGCTCTGGCCACCAAGCGTGCACGTGATCTCTTCCTCCACGCCCGGCATCGAGCAGTAGGCCTGCGTCGAACTACCCAATGACTCCACGAAAGTGACGTTGAGATTGATGAGGTTGTCGCGGCGGTCAAGTTGCAAGTGCTCGGGACGCACGCCAAGCGTCAGCGCCTGGCCGGCTGCCGCCACGCGCGCATCGACAGAGCAGCGGACGGATTCGCCGGTGGGCAGGCGCACGATGGCTTCGGCAGCGTCGGCACTGACCAGTTCGGCAGGGATGAAATTCATGCGCGGCGAGCCGATGAATCCGGCGACGAAAATATTTTCAGGGCGCTCGTACAACTCCAGCGGCGTGCCGACTTGTTCGATGCGCCCGGCGTTGAGCACGACGATGCGATCGGCCAGCGTCATGGCCTCGACCTGGTCGTGGGTGACATAGACCATGGTGGTCTTGAGGTCTTCGTGCAGCTTTGCGAACTCGTAGCGCATGCGCACGCGCAAGGCGGTGTCGAGGTTGGACAGCGGCTCGTCGAACAGGAACACCTCGGGCTTGCGTACGATCGCGCGGCCGATGGCGACGCGCTGCCGCTGCCCGCCGGACAGGTCCTTGGGCTTGCGCTGCAGCAGGTGTTCGATATGCAGCAACCTGGCTGCCTGCATGACTTCCCTGTCGATCTCGGCCTTGGGCACTTTTGCCAGCTTCAGGCCGAAGGCCATGTTGTCGTACAGGCTCATGTGTGGATAAAGCGCGTAGCTCTGGAAGACCATCGCGATGCCGCGCTCGGCGGGCGGCACGTCGTTGACCCGTCGGCCACCGATCTGCAGTTCACCGGCGCTGATGTCCTCCAGGCCGGCGATGACGCGCAGCAGGGTCGATTTTCCGCAGCCCGAAGGGCCGACGAAAACCATGAACTCGCCGTCGAGTATCCGCAGGTCGATGCCGTGCAGGATCCGCACCGCGCCAAAATCCTTGACGATGCCCGTCAGGTTCACATCTGCCATTTGCCTCTCCCGGCGCGAAGCGTCTTGTAGTTTAACGACATTGCCCGCGAAGGCACTGCTGCGATCGCACATTCGGACGGGTCCGCAAAAGGACAGTACGAACGCCTTGCCAACCCGGACCGCGTAATTAAACTACATGACGCCGGATTTGGAGGATAATCGCCGTCGGCATCTTCCTGCCCTGTCCAAGAGTAAGTGCCACGCCATTGAACACCAATACCCAAGCCCCACGCGTGGACGTCACGACTTGCGCGGACGCCTCGACTGCCCTGGCCGACCGCCTCCGCGCCAGCCTTGCCGATGCGCTCGATGGCCGACCCGCTCGAGCCGGAGCGGACGCGGCGCTCAGGGCTGCCGCGCAGGCCTGTACGCGGGAGCTTGGCCAACGCTGGTCGGCCACCCAGGCCAGTGATCGCGCCCGGCTGGACGGCGGCGGCCTGCGCCGGGTGCACTACCTGTCCATGGAGTTCCTGATGGGCCGCGCCTTGGGCAACGCCCTGGCCGCGCTAGGCGCGCAAGACAGCGTTCGCAATGTGCTGATGGCGCAAGGCCTCGACTTGCCGGCCGTGCTCGAGCGTGAAAATGACGCCGCGCTTGGCAACGGTGGCCTTGGCCGGCTCGCGGCGTGCTTTCTTGATTCCATGGCCGAACTTGGCGTGCCTGCCTTCGGCTACGGTTTGCGCTATCGCTACGGGATGTTCGCCCAGCACATCCAGGACGGTCGCCAGGTCGAGGCGCCGGACGACTGGATGGCGCACGGCAACCCATGGGACATAGCGCGGCCGGAAACAAGCTACCTGGTCGGACTGGGCGGTCGCGTCGTCAGCGAAGCCGGCAGCCGCCGCTGGATCCCTGCCGAACTTCTGCGCGCCGACGCTTTCGATTTCATCGTGCCCGCGCATCACGATAAGCACGTGGCGACGTTGCGGCAATGGCAAGCCAGCGCCAATGATCCCATCGACCTGGCTGCGTTCAATCGCGGCGACCTCGTACAAGCCTGCGACCACCAACGGCGCGCCGACGCGCTGAACTGGGTTCTGTATCCCGACGACAGCACGGCCGAAGGCCGGCTGCTGCGGCTGAAGCAGGAAGCCTTCCTGTGCAGCGCCTCGATGCAGGACCTGCTCGCCCGGCACCTGCGCGAACACGGCAGCCTGCATGACCTGGGCCGGCGTAACGCCATCCATCTCAACGACACGCACCCGGCGCTGGCGCCGGCTGAGTTGATGCGCCTGCTGCTCGATGAGCACGGCTTGCCCTGGGATGACGCCTGGGCAATCACCCGCCAGGCGGTGTCATACACCAACCACACGCTGATGCCCGAAGCGCTGGAAACCTGGCCGCTGCGCTTGTTCGAGGAATGGTTGCCGCGGCACCTGGAGATCATTTATCAAATCAACCAGGCCTTGTTGAGCGAAGTGACGTTGCGCTTTCCCGGCGATGTGGCGCTGCTGTCGCGCGTGTCGCTGATCGATGAATCCGGCGAGCGCCGCGTGCGCATGGCCGGGCTGGCGATCGTCGCCTCGCACAAGGTCAATGGCGTGTCGGCGCTGCATTCGGCGCTGATGGTGCAAACCATCTTTGCCGACTACGCGCGCCTGTTTCCGCAGCGCTTCCACAACATCACCAACGGCATCACGCCGCGCCGCTGGCTCGTGCAAGCCAACCCGGCACTTTCGGCGGTCATCGACACGCACATCGGCAATGGCTGGCGACGCAATCTGGGCGATCTTGCGCGCCTCAGGCCGCTGGCGGTGCAGGCCACGCTCGGCGCCGAGTTCATGGCCGCCAAGCGAGAAAACAAATTGCGCCTCGCCGAGCGGCTGCGCCGCGAACTGGGCGTCACCGTCAATCCGGATAGCCTGTTCGACGTGCAGGCCAAGCGCATCCACGAATACAAGCGGCAGTTGCTGAACCTGCTGCATGTCGTCGCGCGCTATCAGGCGATCTGCGCCAACCCCGACGGCAGCTTCGTGCCGCGCACGGTGATCATCGCCGGCAAGGCGGCGTCGGCCTACCATTCGGCGAAACTGATTATTCGCCTGGCGCACGACATTGGCCGCGTGGTCAATTCCGATGCGCGCTGCGCCGGCCGGCTGCAATTGCTTTTCGTGCCCAACTACGGCGTCAGCCTGGCCGAACTGCTGGTGCCCGCGGCCGACCTGAGCGAACAGATTTCCACCGCCGGCACCGAGGCTTCGGGTACCGGCAACATGAAGTTCGCGCTCAACGGCGCGCTGACCATCGGCACCTGGGACGGCGCCAATATCGAGATGGCGCAGGCCATGGATCCGTCGAACATGTTCGTCTTCGGACTGCGCGCCGACGCGGTAGCCAGGATCAAGCAAGCGGGCTATGACCCGCGGCTGCACATCGAGGAGAACCCGCAATTGCGTGCCGTGATCGACGCAGTTGCGACCGGCGTTTTCAGCACCCAGGAGCCACAGCGCTATCGGTCACTGGTCGACGGCCTGCTCGGCCAGGACAACTATTTGCTGCTGGCTGATTTTGCCGCGTACATCGACGCCCAGGCGCAAGTGGATGAGCTGTTCGCCAAGCCTTCGGCCTGGGCCGGGCGGGCCTTGCTCAACGTCGCGGCAATGGGCTGGTTTTCCGCCGATCGTACCGTGGCCGAGTACGTGCAGCGAGTGTGGTCGGTGGGCGCGCGATGATCGCGGATCCGGCGTCGCTGCGAAGGTGATTGCGACCAACGACATCCAGGCACTGCTGGCCGGCACGCATTGCGATCCGTTTTCCTTGCTTGGGCTGCATGCCGACGAAGCTGGGCTTTGCGTGCGCGCCTTGTTGCCGGGTGCCGAAGCGGTATCAGTGCTGGCTGCCGATTCGGGCAAGCGCCTGGTGGAATTGCTGCGATTCGCGGACAGCGCTTTTTTCCAGGCGTACGTGCCGCGTCGGCGCCAACGTTTCGACTACCGGCTTCAGGTGCGCTGGGCGAGTGGCGGGACGCAGCTGCTGGCCGATGCCTATGGTTTTGCGCCCCAATTCACCGCGCAGGATCTGGCGGCGCTGCGTCAGGGCAACCATGGCCGGCCCTACCTGCTGCTCGGTGCACACAGGCAGACCTTGCGCGGCGTCGACGGCGTGCGGTTCGCGGTATGGGCGCCGAATGCGCGCCGAGTCAGCGTGGTCGGCGATTTCAACGCCTGGGAACCCTGCCGGCATCCGATGCGCCTGCATCACGACGCCGGCATTTGGGAGATCTTCATTCCACATGCCGCCGTCGGCGACCTGTACAAGTACGCGATCCTGGACGCGCAAGGACATGCGCTTGCCTTGAAAGCGGACCCGTACGCGTTTGCATGCGAGTTGCGCCCGGGCAGCGCCAGCCGTGTCGCCGAACTGCCTGCGGTGCATGTGCTGCCGACGGCAAGGGCGGGTGCCAACGCTGTGTCGGCACCCGTGTCCATCTACGAGGTGCACGTCGCGTCCTGGCGCCATGGCGCAGGCGCCTTGCCAACATGGGATGAACTGGCCGGCACGCTGCCCGCTTACGTTGCCGACCTTGGCTTTACCCACATCGAACTGATGCCCGTCAGTGAACACCCCTTCGACGGCTCCTGGGGTTACCAGACGCTGGGACTGTACGCGTTGAGCGCGCGCTTTGGACCCGCCGGGGGCTTCGAGAGATTCGTCAACGCCTGCCACGCACTCGGCATCGGCGTGTTGCTGGACTGGGTGCCCGCGCATTTCCCCACCGATGCACATGGGCTCGCCCGCTTCGATGGCAGCGCCCTGTACGAATATGCAGACCCGCGCGAAGGCCTGCACCGCGACTGGGATACGCTGATCTACAACTTCGGCCGCAACGAGGTTCGGGAGTTTCTCGCCGGCAGTGCGTTGTTTGCGCTCGAGCGCCATGGCGTGGACGGCTTGCGCGTGGATGCGGTCGCCTCGATGCTATACCGCGACTACTCACGCCCCGCCGGCGAGTGGATTGCCAACGCCGATGGCGGCCGCGAAAATTACGAAGCGATTTCACTGCTGCGCCGGGTCAACGACACGCTTGCCGCGCTCGCGCCCGGTGCAATCACGCTGGCCGAGGAATCGACAGTCTTTCCAGGCGTGTCCGCGCCTACGCAAGCAGGCGGCCTGGGCTTCGACTACAAGTGGAACATGGGCTGGATGAACGACACGCTGCAGTACATGCGCGAGGATCCAATCCACCGTCGCTGGCACCACGAAAAAATCAGCTTTGGGCTGTCGTACGCGTTTTCCGAAAAATTCCTGCTACCGCTATCGCATGATGAAGTGGTGCACGGCAAAGGCTCGCTGCTCGGCAAGATGCCGGGCGACGATTGGCAGCGCTTCGCCAACCTGCGGGCGTACTACGGTTTCATGTGGGGGCACCCGGGCAAGAAACTGTTGTTCATGGGCCAGGAGTTCGCGCAGCCAGCCGAATGGAACCACGACGCGTGCCTGCCCTGGCAACTGCTTGATGACGCGCGCCATGCCGGGGTGCGCGACTTCGTGCGCGAACTCAACGGCCTGTATGCACGGACGCCCGCGCTACATGTCCTGGATTGCGATTCCGCCGGCTTTGAATGGCTGGTGGCCGATGATGCCGACCAGTCGGTGTTTGCCTGGCTACGTCGCGACGGTTCCGGTAATGCCATCATGGTTGTGTGCAATTTCACGCCGGAGCTGCGCCGCGGCTATCGTGTAGGCATCCCGCAAAACATTTCCGGCGCCACCCTGATGCTCAGCAGCGATGAAGCACGCTTCGGTGGCAGCGGCGTGGACTGCGGGAGGGCCTATCCCGTGCAGGCACAGCCGGCGCATGGTCGTGCGCAGTCGGTGTTGCTGGATCTGCCACCGTTGGCCACCGTATTCTTGGCGATGCATGCATGAGCGCAATCAGCGCAATGATGGATGCTGGCCGGCCCGAGCCGATGGGCGCGCACGCCCGCGACGGGGGTGTCAATTTCGCCGTGTTCTCGCAGCATGCCGAGCGCATCGATGTGTGCGTGTTCGATGCCGCCGGCGAGCACGAGACGCTGCGCTTTTCGTTGCGCGGTCCACGCGACGCAGTCTTCAGCGGTTTCCTGCCCGGAGCCGGACCGGGACTGGTCTACGGCTTGCGCGCCTTCGGTCCGTACTGTCCTGAACGGGGTTTGCTGTTCAATCCGAACAAGCTGCTGCTCGATCCTTGCGCGCGCGAAATTGTTGGCGAGTTTGCGTGGCATCCGGCGCAGCACGGCTACGTCGCTGGCGGCGCCGAAGGCTTGCACGCGCCCGATTCGACAGACAATTCCGGCGTGGCGCTGAAGGCTCGCGTCGCCGCGGAGGCAGGACCCGCACCAGGCTGGTTCAATGCGCCGTGTATTCCTGATGCCGATGTCGTGCTGTACGAGGTGCACGTCAAGGGATTTTCCATGCAGCACCTGCAGGTGCCGCCAGCTCTTCGCGGAACCTACGCCGGGCTCGCGCACCCCGCTGCCATCGAGCACTTCAAGGCGCTGGGCGTCACTACCCTGTCACTGCTTCCGGTGCACTACTGCCTGGACGAAGCGGCATTGCGGCAACGTGGCCTGTGCAATTACTGGGGCTACAACACTCTGGGGTTTTTCTGCCCGGATCCGCGCCTGGCCAGCTGCGGCAGCGACCCGACCGACGTCGCGGAAGAGTTCCGGCAGATGGTCGATACCTTGCATCGTCACGGCCTGGAAGTGGTGCTCGACGTCGTCTACAACCACACGCCGGAGGGCAGCGAACTAGGCCCCACGATCAGCTTCCGCGGTCTCGACAATGCCAGCTGGTATCGCCTTCAGCCCGGCGATGCCAGCCATTGCGAAAACCTCACCGGCTGCGGCAACACGCTCAACGTCGCGCATCCGAAGGTGACGCAGTTCGTGCTTGATTCCCTGCGCTACTGGCTGCGCGACATGGGCGTGGATGGCTTTCGCTTCGACCTGGCGCCGGTGCTCGGCCGTGGCGCGCACGGTTTCGACAGCGACGCCGCCTTCTTCACGGCGCTGCGCCAGGATCCGGTGCTGGCGCGCGCGCGATTGATCGCGGAACCGTGGGACGCAGGGCCGAACGGCTACCAGGTCGGCCGTTTTCCTGGGCGCTTCCTCGATTGGAATGACAAGTTCCGCGATGCGGTGCGCGGCTACTGGTTGGGGCGCCGCGTCAGCCGCGGTGAATTCGCGCGCCGCTTCGCTGCTTCCGACGACCTGTTCGCGCACGATCAGCGGACACCGACGGCGTCAGTCAACTTCATCGGCGTGCACGATGGCTTCACGCTGGCCGATCTGGTCAGTTACTCACGCAAGCACAACCTCGCCAACGGCGAGGACAACCGCGACGGCCGTGACGAGGAGCTGAGCGACAACTGTGGCGTCGAAGGCCCCACCGACGACCTGGCAATAACCGCATTCCGACTGCGCCTGCGCCGCGCGATGGTCGCGACCTTGCTGCTGGCGCAGGGCACACCGATGCTGTGCGCCGGGGACGAGTTCGGCAACAGCCAGCAGGGCAACAACAATGCCTACTGCCAGGACAATGCCGTGGGCTGGCTGGACTGGCCTGCCGCCGACCTTGCGTTCACGAGATTTGTTGCCAGCGTGATTGCACTGCGCGCAGCTGAGCCCTTGTTGCACCACGACCAGTGGTTCAACTGGCGGCATCAGGCCAATGCCGGCGCTAC
>JAYSXN010000409.1:0-2713 GCA_043717405.1 Gammaproteobacteria bacterium | reverse complement strand
GGCGGAGAGCGCCGATATCGCCGGCGTGCACCTGACCGAGGCGATCAGCTACCGACAATTCGATCGGGACCAGCAGCGGTGGCTGCCTGAAAGGGTGGCGAGCTAGCGCGCAGTAATTGGTGTCCTGGACGGACGCAGCGCCGCGCCAAGTTCCCGTTCGGTTGCCCATATACCGGGTGCAACCGGTTGCTCGCTGGTAATGCGCAGGGACTCCGCCTGCCTGAAGGCAAGACCGGCTTCGGGATATTGTTTCTGGGCCAGGAGGATGACTCCACGCAGGAAATAGGCGTCGCCGCCGGCTGGATTGTGTTGGGAGAGCGCCGGGTCCAGGAAAGCAAGTGCGTCGGTATAGGCCCGGTTTGCCCAAGCCCGCAATGCATAGCCGTAGTAGGCATCGAAGTCGTCGGGGTAGCGCGCCGCCCAGGCTCGGTAGCGCGGCAATGGATTGGCTCCGGGCGTAAGCCGGGCCAGCAAGGCGTCGAGTTCAAGGGCATGGCGCTCGCTCAAACGCGATCGGTGGCCGGCCGCGGCAAGCGCTGATACCCGCGCCTCCTGAAGATAGCCATCGCTTGCCTGCAATCGCGCAATGGCCAAGCGCGCCAGCGCGAAACCAGGGTCGCGACGCAGGGCCCGGCTATAGCTCGCTATGGCGTCAGCATCCTTGGGCGGCAGCTTGGCCGACGCGACCAGGGAAAAATCCCGCAGCGCATCCAGGCTGGCCGTCAGCTGCAGCGGCAAGGGGACTGCGTCAGCGGCAACAGCCTGCTCGGATTCGCCCAGGTGGCCTCGCAGTTGCTTGCTGACCGCATCAGCCACGGCCAGCGCCGACTGGATGCCGCGGCCGTCAGCCGACTCGGTGAACAAGGTCGCCTGGCTGTTCGGGTCAACCACTTCCAGGCTGATCCGCAAGCGGCCACCGACTTCGGCTACCGAGGGCAGCAACAACGCTCGCGCGCCCTCGCGGATTGCGATCTCACTGCCGGTGGAGCGATCAACGGTCGCCTGCGGGCCGCGGCCCATGCGCTGCAGCACATCCCGGACCCGGCGATCGGCGACCACATTGAGGTAGCGCGACTGCCCCAGGCTTTCGCGCAACGCGGTCACCAGTGAGTCCTTCAAGCGCTGGTCTCCAGTGAAATCGTTGGCATCGCCCAGCACCAGCCAGTCACCCTGCTGGTAGCCCAGGGCCGGCGCCCGCCCGAGCATTGCGTACGCGTAGAAGCTCACTACGCTGAGCAGCACCAGCGTCTCCAACAGCAGCGCCGGCGACCGCCGCCATAGCGATGGTTCGCGCCAAGCCTTGCCGCTGGACTCGGGTTGCCGCAATGGTGCCAAGTCCCGGTCGCCCACTTCATGCACCAGCATCGGCGCGACCGCCCCTTTGAAGCGGTAACGCCCATGCAACGCCCAGCGTATGTGCGCGGTGCGCTCCCCGAGTTCGGCCTGCGCACGGCGGGCGAGCCTCTCAGCCGCCGCCGAAACAAGAATCTGGCCGGGCAGGGCCAGGGTCATCAGCCGCACCACCACCGGCTTGGCCGGCCCATCGGCGACCAGCACCGCCGCCCCTGGCTCGCCGTCATGCCCGCTGCTGGTGGAAGTACTCAGTTGGCCCACGTGGATGCCAATGCGCGCAGATACCGGCGCTCCCTGGCTGACGCTGAACTCGCGCAGCACCTGCTGGTAGCGCAATGCAAAGTCGATGGCCTGCATGGGCCTGTCGAATACGGCCAGCACGCTGCTCGCCTTGTCGATGAGCCGGCCGCCAGTGAACTCAAGGAGATCACGCACCTGAAGGTCCAGCCGCTGCAGGGCAACCGCCGCCTGTTCTTCGCCAAAACCGTGGGCAAAAGCCGTGGAATCGACCAGATCCGCCAGCAGGATAGCCGACTCCCCGGGCCAGCCGGGATTGCCCAGGGGGGTGCGGACCGACCGTTCAAGCACTGCGTTCATCACCGCACCAGGGGCTGCGTAGTCATGCAAACGAGATTAGTCGCGCGCATGGGCCACGCACCTGCCCGACACAATCCGCCAGGGGCCGTGAATCCCCGCCGAAGCCTGCCCTGCCTACCCTTGCCTACGCGGCCTTGTCGGTGCTGGCTCCGGTTTCATCCTGGAACTGCGCTTCCTCGGTCGACCCGGTGAGCGCTGTCGTGGAGCTGGTGCCGCCCTGGATGGCCTGGGTCACCGAGTCAAAATAGCCCGTGCCGACCTCACGCTGGTGCTTGACTGCGGTGAAGCCACGCTCGGCGGCTGCGAATTCGGCCTGCTGCAATTCGACGAACGCGCTCATCTGGTTGCGCGCGTAACCGTAGGCGAGGTTGAACATCGAATAGTTCAACGAATGGAAGCCAGCCAGCGTGATGAACTGGAACTTGTAACCCATCGCCGCAAGCTGCTTCTGGAAGGTGGCGATGGTCGCGTCGTCGAGATTCTTTTTCCAGTTGAACGACGGCGAGCAGTTGTAGGCGAGCAGCTTGCCGGGGAATTTTTCGTGGATCGCCGCGGCGAACTGACGGGCAAACTCCAGGTCCGGCTTGCCGGTCTCGCACCAGACCAGGTCGGCGTATGGCGCGTAGGCGAGGCCGCGGCTGATCGCCTGGTCGATGCCGGCGCGCGTTTTGTAGAAGCCTTCGACGGTGCGCTCGCCGGTGATGAACGGCTGGTCGTTGGGATCGATGTCGGAGGTGATCAGGTCGGCGGCCTCGGCGTCGGT
>JAYSXN010000408.1:0-2734 GCA_043717405.1 Gammaproteobacteria bacterium | reverse complement strand
CAAAACGCCAGCGGCGTAACACCGCAGCCAGGCGATCAACGCGATGCGTTCGCCGCTTCCAGCGCGGCCAGATAGTTTGCCCAGCGCGTACCCTGCTCGCAGCCGAGCGTGTACAACGTCGTCCAGCTGAAGATTCCGCTCGCGTGGCCGTCGTCGAAACGCAACAGCACGCCGTAGTGACCGATCGGCTCGATCGCAGCAATGTTGACCGCGCGCTTGCCCGCGACCAGCACCTTCTGCCCGGGGCCATGTCCCTGTACTTCCGCGCTCGGCGATTCCACCCGCAGGTATTCGCAGGGCAGACGAAAGGTTTCGCCGCTGTCGAATGCGACTTCGAGCGCATGCGATGCGCGGTGGAGGACGATGTTGGTGACGCGGGGCGTGGTCATGCGCGCAGTGTACGTGCCGCGTTGGCTGCTCAAACAAATAACTGGCGGAAGCGATCGCCTCAGACCGACATCGACCTTGGACTGCCGGTAACGACCGGCAGCTTTCGGGAGGGCACATTTGGCTCTTCGCGGATTCTTGTGGAGAATCTTAGACGAGGGTTCCGAAGAGAAGTAGTCCGACTAAGTGATGCTTTCCGACATTTTCCGACCGGCTACCACGCTACCGAGTTGGCCGGTGTGTTGCCCGGCTAGTCGGTGGTCATCTACGGCACCGGCACTGTCGGCCTGATGGCGGTCAAGTCGGCTTTCATCAAGGGCGCAGCCATGGTGATGATGGATTTCAACTTTGGCGAATTCTGGTTCAACGGCCAACAGATCCGAACCGGCCAGTGCAACGTCAAGGCCTACAACCGCAGGCTGAGCAACTTGATCGAAGCAGGAAAGGCCAGCCCATCTTTCATCGTGTCCCATGAATTGCCGCTGGAGGCAGCGCCCGAAGCGTACAAGAACTTCGATGCCAGAAAGAAGGGCTGGACCAAGGTAATACTCAAGCCAGGCGCCTGAGCGCGCTGGCGGCTCGCAGCCGGCCCATTGCTATGGGCCGGCCAGCGAATTGTTGGTGTCGAGCGCCGTGAGGAAATCGATCAGGTCGCTGCGTTGCCTGCCCGACACATAGAATGGATGCGGCGCTGCGGGGCCTCGGTTGGCGTCGAGCAAACTGTCCAGGCTGGGCACGGAGTTGTCGTGCAGGAATACCGGCTTACGGGCCAGGTCCAGAAGCAGCGGCAAAGCAAGGCCGCGCTTTTCGCCACGCACGCTGGCATTCACCACGGCCATCTTGTCGTCGAAGATCGAATCCACCGTGTTCATCACCGGATTCAAAGGCGGCTGCCGCTGTGCGAGCGTCACCGGGTTGTCGCCAGGAAACACCGTCCTCATCGCCAGCACACCCGAAGGCACCCGCTTGCTCTGGTCTACGTTATGACACCCCGTGCAGCCCGCGCTGCGGAAAACCTCGCGCCCGCGCGCGACATTTCCGGCGTTGGCCACCGCCATCGCTCGTGGTGCAGGAAGCGCGACGAGATAGGCGTTCATGTCGAGCAGCTTGCGCTCGTCCACGCGTAAACCCGCCGGGTTGGCTTCCTCGCCGGGCTTGCCTTGGGGCCCAGCCGTGACGAACGGATAACCACGCACTTTTGTTTCCTTGAGTATCTTTACGTAATCGTCTGCGATCTCGTCACCGGCCGCCCCGCCCAGCGTGTGCAGGAACGCGCGTCCGCCCGGAGTGGTCAGCACTGTCAGGTCAAACAGCGTCGTGTAAATCAGGTTACTGAAGTTGTCGAGCCTTGCGATGGACCCTTCGCTGCCGTAAGGCGCAGCGAGGTCCTGCCGGAACAGGGGCGTGTTGTGCATCGGATCGCCGTTGCCGTCGAAGCTGTCGTCGAACATGCCGACCGGATAGCTCGATTTGTCCGACAGGTAAGCGTCCACTTCGGCTTCCGTCGAGGTTTCTGTCAGTCCCGCTTTCGCGCGACCCAAGGTCTTGTTGCCGTTGGCAGCCAGCCTGAGCTGCAGCACCGGGTACAGGGCCCGCGAGTTGGCCGCGGCCGCGAAGATCGTGCCGATATCCAGGCTGTGGTTGGCCAGTCCGTCGATGCGGCGGCCAATTGATCCACCCGTCGCCAGCTTGAACGCCGAACCGTCGGTCATCGTGTGGCAGAGCGCGCAGGAGACACCCGCCTTGTCGCCATGGGCGACATCCATCTTGCCATCCCGGTTGGCGTCCTTCACCGGCATGCCGATGACGGCATTGGCGTTGACCAGCGCGACGGTCGTCTTCGGATCGTTGAGAAGGGTGGACGTGCGTCCGGTGGGGTCGGCTCGCAGCTGATCGGTAAGCTTGGCGACGGTCGCGGCGTCCAGCGCATCGACGTCAATTTGCAGTCCCAGTTGCAGGGCCTGCATCGGCGTGACACCGGCAGCCACGATGCCCTGTGGCAGGCGAACCGCGTCCGTCCAGAAGCCCTCGTTGCCGAACGTTTCGAAGCGAAATACATCGCGGCCGACGCTGGCGTCGCCATCCTGACGCGGGAACTCGGGGCCCTGATCCATCGGTCCGTCGGAGCCAGGCGTGACCGCCTTTCTGTCGACCACGGACATCGAGGGTCGGGTGGGGGAATTGCACGCCACCAGTACAACCAGCACGGCAGAAGCGAGCAGCGAAACCGATACGACGCCTGACATCCTTTTCATGTGTATCTCCTGCGCAAGAATCCATTCCAGCACGTAGCCTGTTGGGGCCATGAACCAACGTGACCCCACTTTAGTGATGAAAGCGTGAAGAC
>JAYSXN010000407.1:0-2752 GCA_043717405.1 Gammaproteobacteria bacterium | reverse complement strand
CCACGCGATCGCGCCCACCCGCAGGCAGGTGTCGATCGAGCGCGCCGTCGAAGTGCCGCGTAACGAATCCGGAGGCGCGGCTGGCGAGATTGACGAACTTGCCGACGAGGTCGGAGTTCACGCGCGCGATGAAATCCTCCAGGTTCAAGTCGAGATCATCCACGCCCGCTGCGGATTTGGTGGCGAAGTAGTAGCGCAGTGCTTCCGGATCGATGCCGCACTCAAGGTAAGTGCGCGCCATCACGAAGGTGCCGCGTGACTTCGACATCTTGGCGCCATTGACCATCAGGTAACCGTTGACGTGCAGGCGCGTGGGCGTGCGCAGCCCGGCGCCGTGCAGCATCGCCGGCCAGAACAAGCCGTGGAAGTTGATGATGTCCTTGCCGATGAAATGGTGCATCTCGCATCGGCTTGTCGCCAGCAGGAAGCTGTCGAAGTCGATGCCGGTGCGGGTGCACAAGGCGCGAAAGCTCGCCAGGTAGCCGATCGGTGCATCGAGCCACACGTAAAAGAATTTTCCCGGCGCGTCGGGAATCGGAAAACCGAAGTATGGCGCGTCACGGGAAATATCCCAGTCGCGTAATCCGCCCTCCAGCCATTCGCCGAGCTTCGCCTTCACCGACGGGTGCGCAACATCGCCACTGAGCCACTGCCGCAACAACTCCTCGAATTTTCCCAGCTCGAAGAAATAATGCTCGGAGTCCCGCAGCTCCGGCGTCGCCCCGGACACCACCGATCGCGGATTCTTCAGGTCAGTTGGTGAATAGGCGGCGCCGCAGTTTTCGCAATTGTCGCCGTACTGGTCAGGCGTGCCGCAGCGCGGGCAATCGCCTTTGATGTAGCGATCGGGCAGGAACATCTGCTTGACCGGATCGTACAGCTGCTGGATGGAACGCCGCGCAATGCTGCCGCCATCGCGCAGGCGCAGGTAGATGAGGTTCGCAAGCTCGCGGTTTTCCACCGAGTGCGTGCTGTGGTAGTGGTCCACGCGCACGCCGAAGTCGGCAAGGTCGCGCTCATGACCGGCTTGGACGCTTGCGATAAAGGCTTCCACCGACTGCCCGGAGGTTTCCGCCGCCAGCATGATCGGCGTGCCGTGCGCGTCGTCCGCGCTGACGAAGTGAACGGTTGCGCCGGACATGCGCCGGGCGCGGACCCATATGTCAGCCTGGATGTAGCCGACCAGATGGCCGAGGTGGAGGGGCCCGTTGGCATAAGGCAGCGCGAAGGTGACAAGGCTGGGTGCGGGATTCATCGTGCAATTATCGCAGACGGTGGCCCGGCACCGACACCTCCGCACCGGCCGCCAGCGATGTAGCGGCAGCACCGGGCGGGCCGGCAAGGCCTTCGGGGTACAATCAGCGGGTCGAACCAGATGCCCCCGCATGAGCCAGAGCGCCGAATTGCCAACCGAGGAAACCGTTCGCGCCGCCTTGGCGCAGATCATCGACCCACACACGGGACTTGATTTGGTTGCCGGCCATGCCGTGCGCGGCATCGGCGTGGACGCCGGCAACATTGCCGTCGAACTTCAACTCGCGTATCCCGCGCTGTCCTGGCATCCGGCGCTGATAACCCTGGTGGAGCAGGCACTGCGCGGCATACCCGGCAGCACCGGCGTAGTTGTCTCAGTGTCAACGCGCATCGGCGCCCATCGCGTGCAAAAGGACCTGACGCCGCTGCCCGAGGTGCGCAACATCATCGCAATCGCTTCCGGCAAGGGTGGGGTCGGCAAGTCCACCACCGCGGTCAACCTGGCCCTGGCGCTGGTTGCCGAAGGCGCTCGCGTCGGCGTGCTCGACGCCGACATCCACGGGCCCAGCATCCCGATGATGCTCGGCCTGCATGGCAAGCCGGAAAGCCCGGATGGCAAGCAGATCGAGCCCAAGCTCAGTCATGGCCTGCAGGCGATATCCATCGGCCTGTTCCTGGGCGAGGACACCCCGGCCATCTGGCGTGGGCCGATGACCACGCAATACCTGCAGCAACTGCTCACCACGACGCTGTGGAAGGACCTCGACTACCTGATCATCGACCTGCCGCCAGGCACCGGCGACATCCAGTTGACGCTGGCGCAGCGGGTGCCGGTCTCGGCTGCCATCATCGTGACCACGCCGCAGGACATTGCGCTGCTGGACGCGCGCCGCGCGCTAAAGATGTTCGAGAAAGTCGACGTGCCGGTGCTGGGCCTGGTCGAAAACATGGCCGTGCACGTGTGCAGCCAGTGCGGCCACGCCGAGCACATATTCGGGACAGGCGGTGGCGAGAAAATGGCCGCGCAGTATGGCGTCCCGCTGCTGGGTTCGTTGCCGCTGGACATCGGCATACGCGAGCAGGCTGATTCGGGCGCGCCGACAGTGGTTTCGCAGCCCGATTCCGCGATTGCCGCCACCTACCGGCTGATCGCGCGAAAGGCAGCTGGAAGGCTGTCATTGCAGGCCCGAAACAAGTCCATCGCCTTCCCCAGCATCGTCATCGAGAACACCTGAGACGATGAACGAAGGCCACCCCGTCCGGGAAGTCAACGACAATATCGAACACGCGCTGCACCTGAATGCTCGGCGCAAGCTGCGCATCGTCGCGGTGGTCGACACGCTGAAGGGCGCAGCGATCCTCGCGATCGGCTTTGGCATCCTGAGCGCGCACAGCCACGTGCTGGAAAACGGCGGCGTGTCGATGTTGCGCCTGCTGGACATCGACGCCTCGCTGAGCGTGCCGCGAAAGTTCCTGGCGCTGCTGCATGCCGCTGACA
>JAYSXN010000406.1:0-8167 GCA_043717405.1 Gammaproteobacteria bacterium | reverse complement strand
TGGCGCCACCGACAAGCCGCCGAAGTGGGACGTCAACGCCGCGCACGGCCCAGGCAAATCGATTTCCTTCAGCACCGACGAAGGCACCTGGCTGGATCTGGATGTCAGTCCGGACGGCAAGACCATCGTGTTTTCAATGCTTGGCGACATCTACCTGTTGCCGATGAAGGGCGGCGACGCGAAGCGCATCACCTCGGGTCGCGCGTGGGATGTGCAGCCGCGTTTTTCCCCTGACGGCAAGGAGGTTGCCTATACCTCCGACCGCGCCGGTGGCAACAACCTGTGGCGCATGCGCAGCGATGGCAGTGCACCTTTCCAGGTCAGCAAGGAAAGTTTTCGCCTGTTGAATAATCCCGTGTGGACGCCAGACGGGCAGTACCTGATTGGTCGCAAGCACTTTACTTCCGAGCGCTCGCTCGGCGCCGGCGAATTGTGGATGTACCACCGCAGTGGCGGCGATGGCGTGTTGCTGGTCAAGCGCGCGAACGAACAGATGGACCTCGGCGAGCCAGCGGTTAGTCCCGACGGCCGCTATGTCTACTACTCGCAGGACGTCAGCGATGGCGACACCTTCAAGTACAACAAGAACGTGCATGCGTTGATCTACGCGATCAAGCGCCTTGATCGCGAAACGGGCGAAATCACTTCCCTGATCGACACGCCCGGCGGCGCCATACGTCCGCAGCCCTCGCCGGACGGCAAGCGTTTGGCCTTCGTCAAGCGCGTGCGCGACAAGTCCGTGCTGGAGGTGCTGGATCTTGCCTCCGGCGAGGTCAAGCCGGTGTGGGATGGCCTGTCGCACGACCAGCAGGAAGTGTGGGCAATCTTCGGCCCGTACGCGAACTTCAACTGGACGCCGGATTCACGCGCGGTAGTCATCTGGGCGCAGGGCAAGCTGTGGCACGTGGACATGGCCAGCGGTCAAGCCAGCGCGATTGAATTCAAGGCGAAGGTGCAGCAGGACGTTACCGCCGCGCTGCGCTTCCAGCACAAGCTCGACGTTGGGCAATTTGCGCCCAAGATGATCCGCGACGTGGCCACCAGCCCTGATGGCAATACCGTGGTTTTTCACGCCGTCGGTCATCTGTGGAAAAAGACGCTGCCCGGCGGCGAGCCGCAACGGCTCGATGATGATGCATCGGTATTCCAATACCAGCCCAGCTTCAGCGCCAACGGGCGCACGCTGCTGTACACGACCTGGTCGGACGAAAAACAGAGCGAGATCCTTGAGCGCGACCTGGCCAGCGGACAAGTGCGCACGCTGACCACCGAGCCTGGTTTTTATTATTCGCCACGTTATTCGCCGGACGGCAAGCAGGTGGTGTATTCGCGGCAACCGGGCAGTTCGCTGACCGGCTCGCTATGGACCAACGCCACCGGCGTGTACGTCATCGATGCGCACGGTGGCGGCGCACCGACGAAGCTCGCCAATGACGGCAGCGCTCCGCAATTTTCAGCCGACGGGCAGCGTGTGATGTACCTCGCCGGTGGAGGGCTTGAAAAGAAGCTCATGAGCGTCGGCGTCCACGGCGAATTGCCGCGGCAAGTGTTGAGCCTGAAATACCCGAATCTCGTCACCGTGTCGCCGGATGGCAAATGGGTTGCCTTCACCGAACTGTTTAACGCCTATGTCGCGCCGCTGCCGGAAACGGGCGCCAGCATCGAGTTGTCCAAGGACAGCACCGCGCTGCCGGTGACGCGCCTGGACGGCGATACCGGCGCTTACCTGCACTGGTCGGCCGATTCCAAAGCGCTGAACTGGATGGAAGGCAACCGCTACTTCCATCGCGCCATCGATGGCAAGAAAACCGCGGGCGTGGAGCTTGGCTTGCGCCTGCCCGTGGATGCGCCGGGTGACCTGGTTGCCTTTACCGGCGCGCGCGTGGTGACCATGCGCGACGCGCAAAACCGCCAGGAAGTGATCGATGATGGCGTAGTGGTGGTGCGCGGTGACCACATCATCGCCGTCGGCAAGCGTGGCGAAACCGCCGTGCCAAGCGGAGCGCACGTGATCGATGCCAGCGGCAAGACCTTGTTCCCCGGCATCATCGACGTGCACGCGCACTCGGCCAACTTCAACTCCGGCGTAGTGCCGCAGCACAATTGGGCGTATTACGCCAACCTCGCCTTCGGCATCACCACCATGCACGACCCGTCGGTCAACACCGAGACGGCGTTTTCGCAGGCGGAATTGCTGGAGTCCGGCGACCTTGTCGGCCCGCGTCTGTTCAGCACCGGCAGCATCCTCTATGGCGCCGACGGCGATTTCAAGGTCGGCATCAATTCGCTCGATGATGCGCGCTCGCACCTGCGGCGACTGAAGGACAACGGCGCCTTCAGCGTCAAGAGTTACAACCAGCCACGTCGTGAACAACACCAGATGATCGACCAGGCGGCACGCGAGCTGGGCATGCTGGTAATGGAAGAAGGCGGCTCGACGTTCAACTTCAATATCCCCATGGTGCTCGACGGCGTTACCGGTGTTGAGCACAACATTCCCGTGGCGCCGCTGTATCGCGATGTCGTGGAGTTGTGGCGGCAGACCGACGTGCGCAACACCCCGACGCTGGTGGTCAGCTACGCAGGCATCAACGCCGAGTACTGGTGGTATGCGCGCGATCCAATCTGGGAAAACAAGCGCCTGCTGAAGTTCTTCCCGCAAGGCACGCTCGACGCGCGCTCCATCCGACGCGAAATCGGCCCCGACTGGGACTACTACCACATCGAGGTCGCGCGCCAGGCCAAGCGCATGCGCGATGCCGGCATCCGCATCCAGGTGGGCGGCCATGGCCAGTTGCAGGGCCTGTCGCCGAACTGGGAAATCTGGTCGCTGACGCAAGGCGGTTTCAGCAATTGGGAAGCACTGCGCGCCGCAACCATCGACGGCGCCGACTATCTTGGCCTTGCTTCGGAGCTGGGTTCGATCGAAGTCGGCAAGAAGGCCGACCTGGTGGTGGTCGACGGCAATCCGTTGCAAGATATCCGCAACACCATCCAGACTGCTTACGTGATGGTCAATGGCCGTTTGTTCGACGCGGCAACGATGGCCGAGATCGGCGGCAAGCAACGCCCGGCACCCACTTTTTTCTGGCAACGTCACCAATCCGGGGTCAGCTTTGGCCAGGAAAACGGCCCCGCTTCCGAACAGGACACCGATTGATGAAGACACGCTATTACCTGCGCCTGCCCGACGCGACCAAAGCACGCGGCAGCGACGTCGCGCTGGCCTTCAAGAGCGAAGGCGCGGCGGGCCTTGCCGCCGAATTGCAGGATGCGTTGCGCAGCGATGAGTTGTTTGCCAAGTGGCGTGCGCGCCAGGAGGATCCGGATGCGGTGGACGCATCGCTTGGCGCGGTTGATGCCGCAGCCACCGTGACCGGAAAAGAGCAGGATTTATCGGTGGACCTGGTTGCAACAACCAGCCTGCCCGGCAGCGTGTTCAAGCACCGCCTGCGCCTGCTTGCCGGCAACGGCTGGGAATTGCGCGACGTCACCGCGGGCTGAGGCGCAGATGCGTCAGTAAGCAAATTCCTTGAACACCGGATCGACCACGCCCTTCCATGGCCCATGGAACAAGGCGAGCTTGCGCTCGGCCGGAGTTTCATTGGCCAGCGCGAATTCAATCAGTGGCTCCAGGAACACCGCTTCACTGGCGCCGGTGGCGTTGAGTCGGTTGCGGCGGGCCAGGCCCTGCCCGGCAATCTTCAACGCCTCCAACGCCAGGTCGCGGACCGTGCCGTTGCGGAACGGCAGCTTCAGCGCTTGCCTGGGAACGCCGTCGCGCAGCGCGTTGCGCTCGACCATCGAAAAATCCTTGACCAGGTCCCAGGCCGCGTCCAGCGCCTCGTCGTCGTACAGCAGGCCCACCCAGAACGCGGGCAGCGCGCACAACCGGTTCCATGGGCCACCGTCGGCGCCACGCATCTCCAGGTATTTCTTCAGCCGCACTTCCGGGAAGGCGGTGGTCATGTGGTCGGCCCAGTCTTTGATCGTGGGTAGCGCGCCGGGCAACACCGGCAGCTTGCCGACCATGAAGTGCTTGAAGCTCAGCCCCGCGCAATCGACGTACTCGCCGCCGCGGTAACTGAAATACATCGGCACATCGAGCAGGTAATCGACGTAACGCTCGAAGCCGAAGCCATCTTCGAACACGAAATCGAGCATGCCCGTGCGGTCGGGATCGGTGTCGGTCCAGATCTGCGAGCGATAGCTGAGGAAACCATTCGGCTTGCCCTCGGTGAACGGCGAATCGGCGAACAAGGCAGTCGCGATCGGCTGCAAGGCAAGCGACACGCGAAACTTTTTCACCATGTCGGCTTCGGATGAAAAGTCCAGGTTCACCTGCACCGTGCAGGTGCGCGTCATCATGTCCAGGCCGAGCGATCCGACCTTGGGCATGTAGTCGCGCATGATCTGGTAGCGGCCCTTGGGCATCCACGGCATCTCTTCGCGCTTCCACTTCGGCTGGAAGCCCATGCCAAGAAAGCCGAGGCCTATTTCGCTGGCGACGGTCTTCACCTCGGCCAGGTGCGCCATGGTCTCGCAGCAGGTGTCGTGGATATTTTCGAGCATGGCGCCGGATAGTTCGAACTGTCCGGCCGGCTCCAGCGTGATCGAGCCACCATCGCGCAACAAGGCGATGACCTTGCCGTGTTCCTCTACCGGCTCCCAGCCGAAGCGGGTGAGCCCGCGCAACATCGCCTCGATACCGCGCGGACCATCGTAGGTGGGCGGTCGCAGGTCATCGAGGCGAAAGCCGAATTTTTCGTGCTCGGTGCCGATCATCCACTGCTCGCGCGGGCGACTGCCGCTGGCGTGGTAATCGATGAGTTCCTGTCGGCCTGAAATTGGCGCGTCGCTGGCGTGGCTTGGACTGGACAAAGGCAATTTTCCGTGGCGGTTACCCGCAATCTAGGGCCGAGCCCCTACAATCGCAAGGCATGACGAGCCCCAAGTCTAACCATTGCCCGTGAAGACTTCCGTCATCCTCGCGCTGGCCATGCTTGCGACAAGCCGCGCGATGGCGGCGCCAACAAGCCATGACGGCGCAGTCCTTCAACGTGGCAACGGGCCCGAGCCGTCGACGCTGGACGCGCACCGCTGCCCGGAAGTGGCCTGCGGCAATATCCTGCGTGACCTTTACGAAGGGCTGGTCGCCGAAGATGCGCGCGGCCGGCCGATTCCCGGAATGGCAGAGCGCTGGGAGGTTTCGGCCGATGGCCGCACCTGGATCTTCCATCTGCGCGATCGCTTGCGCTGGAGCAATGGTGAGCCGTTGACCGCACCACAAATCGTCGCAAGCTTCAGGCGCGCGTTTGCGCCCGCGACGGCGGCGCCGTTTGCCGTGCACTTCGATGCACTGCTCAACGCCAGTGCAGTCACGGCCGGCCGCGTTGCTCCACAGCGATTGGGTATTGCCGCGCCCGATGCGCGCACCGTCGTATTCACGCTCACCCGCAGCGCGCTGTTGCCGCGACTGTTGCTGTTGCCGATCGCCTATCCGGTGTATCTGCCGGCATTGCAGCGCCTGGGCAACCAGCACACGCGCCCTGGCAACCTGGTCAGCAACGGCGCCTACCGTCTGGCCGAGTGGACGCCGCAAGCCTCGCTGACGCTGCAGCGCAACGAAAATTTCCACGATCTCGCGGCCATCGACCGCGTGCGTTTCCAGGTGACCGAGGACGCCACCAGCGAATTGCAGCGCTTCCAGGCCGGCGGCCTGCACATAACTGAAACCGTGCCGCCACAACCACTGCCGCGCCTGCGCGCACGCTTCGGCCAACAGTTGCGCATCAGCCCTTACCTCGGCGCGATGTGGCTGGGATTGAACCTGACGCGGCCGCCGCTGCGCGGCAACGTGGCGCTGCGCGAAGCATTGTCGCTGGCCATCGATCGCGACAAGCTGACCCGCTACATCACCGGCCTGGGTGAAACGCCCGCCTACGGTGTGGTGCCGCCGGGCATAGCCGGATACCGTCCAGTAGAACTGTCGTGGTCGCAGGCAACGCAGCCAAGTCGCGAGCAGTTGGCTCGCTTGCGTTACCAACAGGCCGGTTACGGCGCGGCGCATCCGCTCGAGATCGAACTGCGCTACAACACCTCGACCCCGCACCGGCGCCTGAACCTCGCCATTGCCTCGATGTGGCGCGAAGTACTGGGGGCGCGCGTGACCTTGCGCAACGAGGAATGGAAAGTGTTCGTCGGCAATCGCAAGCAGCGCGTGATCACCCAGGCGTTCCGCGGCGGCTGGATCGCCGACATCGATGATCCGCGCAATTTCCTGGCCAACTTCCAGTCCGGGAGCGTCACCAACTGGAGCGGCGTGGCCGATGCGCGCTTCGACCAGATGCTGCGCCAAGCCGACGCGCAACCGGACCTGCGCTCGCGTGCGCAGCTGCTGCAGGCGGCCGAAGCGCGATTGCTGTCCTTGCAAGCGGTGGTGCCGGTGTACTTCTACACCTCCAAGCACTTGGTGGCGCCCGCGGTGCAAGGCTATGAGCCGAATGCGCTGGATCACCATCCCAGTCGTTTCCTGCGCTTGTCGACGCCGCGCTGATGGCGAGGGATTGCATGAAATGAAATTCTGGCTGTCGCGGCTGGCCGAAGCGCTGCTGACCTTGTGGCTGCTGGCCACCTTGTGCTTTTTCCTGTTGCGCGCGGCGCCGGGTGGACCCTTCGACGTGGAAAAAAGCGCACCGCCGGAAGTCCAGGCGGCCATCGATGCGCAGTACCACTTCAATGAAACCCTGCCCCGTCAGTATTTGCGTTGGCTCGGCGATGTCGTGCACGGCGACCTGGGACCCTCGTTCCAGTATCCGGACTACAGCGTCAATGAATTGATCGCGGCTAGCTTGCCGGTGTCGCTGTTCAATGGCGGCATTGCCCTGTTGCTGGCGCTGGCCAGCGGCGTATTGCTCGGAACCGCGGCGGCCGTGCACGCCGGCAGCTGGCTGGACCGATTCTTGATGTTTGGCGCGAGCCTCGGCCTGGCGATGCCAAAGTTCGTGGTCGCGCCCTTGCTTATCCTGTTGTTCGCCGTCACCTTGCGCTGGCTGCCTGCCGGCGGCTGGGATGGAAGCTGGCATGGCGCGGTGCTGCCGATCATCGCGCTGTCGCTGCCCAACCTGGCCTATTGCGCACGCCTGACGCGCGCCAGCCTGATCGACGTGCTGGGCAGCGACTACCTGCAAGCCGCGCGCGGCCGCGGCTTGTCGCAAGCGCGCCTGTTGCTCGCGCATGCGTTGCGCCCGGCCTTGTTGCCCGTGGTCGCCTGGTTGTCCCCGGCACTGATCAATGTGGTCAGTGGATCGGCCGTGGTCGAGCAGGTGTTCGGCATTCCGGGCATCGGCCGTTACTTCGTGCAAGGCGCGTTGAATCGCGATTACACGCTGGTGCTCGGCGTGGTGCTGGTGATCGGCGCCGCGATCGTGCTGATCAATATCGGCGTGGACCTGTTGCGCAATGCGATGGACCCACGCTTGCGCGATGCCTGAGCTTCGACTCAGCCCTGCAACCACTTGCTGACGACCGCGCGGGCTTCGTCGATGCCGAGTTTGGTTTCGCTGGAAAACAGCTGCACGCTCGCCACCGCGCCCAACTCTTTGCGCACGCCCAGCAGCGTGTTGCCCTGCGCGCCACGGCCGAGCTTGTCGGCCTTGGTCAGCAGGCAATGCGCCGGCAACCCACGCGAACGCGCGTAGTCGAGCATCTTCAGGTCGAACTCGCGCAAGGGATGGCGGATGTCCATGACGATCACCAGCCCGCACAGCGCCTGGCGGTTCTGGAAGAAACCGTTGATGAATTCCTGCCAGTGCGCCTTCAGCCCCAGCGGAACCTTGGCGTAGCCGTAGCCCGGCAGGTCGACCAGGTAGCGGTCGGTGAGCACTTCGAAATAGACCAGTTGCTGGGTGCGACCCGGGGTCTTGGAGGTCTTGGCCAGGCGGTGCTGGTTGCACAAGGCATTGAGCGCGCTCGACTTGCCCGCGTTGGAACGTCCGGCGAAAGCCACTTCGCGCCCGTTGTCTGGCGGCAACTGGTGCGGCAGGTGGGCGGCGAGCTTGTAGCTGGCGCCAGCGAGGATATTGGACATGCGCGCATGTTACGCGAGCGGCGGGAAGCCACCGAGGCTTTCATTGACCGGTCCCGGCTGCGGCTGGGATAATCGGCC
>JAYSXN010000405.1:0-2766 GCA_043717405.1 Gammaproteobacteria bacterium | reverse complement strand
CGCTTCGGGCGATGCAGTGCATTGGCATCGACGCCGCCGGACAGGACCTTGCCGGAGCTCGGCACGACCATGTTGTAGGCGCGGGCGAGGCGGGTGATGGAGTCAAGCAGGATCACCACGTCGCGCTTGTGCTCGACCAGGCGCTTGGCGCGCTCGATCACCATTTCGGCGACCTGTACGTGGCGCGCGGCGGGTTCGTCGAACGTGGAGGAAATGACTTCGCCGCGCACCGTGCGCTGCATGTCGGTGACTTCTTCCGGGCGCTCGTCGATCAGGAGCACGATCAGGTGCACGTCCGGATGGTTGTACATGATCGCCTGGGCGACGTTCTGCATCAGCATGGTCTTGCCGGCCTTCGGCGGCGACACGATCAGCGCGCGCTGGCCTTTGCCCTGCGGCGCCATCAGATCCATGATGCGGCCGGTGATGTCTTCCGAGGAGCCGTTGCCGCGCTCAAGCGTAAAGCGCTTGCGCGGGAACAGCGGCGTCAGGTTCTCGAACAACACCTTGCCCTTGGACGCTTCCAGCGGCTCGCCATTGAGGGTGTCGAGCGTGTTCAGCGCGACATAGCGTTCGCCATCCTTCGGGCTGCGGATGCGGCCGTTGATTTCATCGCCGGTGCGCAGGTTGAAGCGACGGATCTGGCTGGGCGAGATGTAGACATCATCCGGGCCGGCGAGATAACTGGCGTCGGAGGAGCGCAGGAAGCCATAACCGTCGGGCAGGATTTCCAGCACGCCATCGGCCGCCACGCCGTTCGGATGCCGCGACAATACTTTCAGCAGCGCGAAGATCACGTCCTGCTTGCGCATGCGCGCGACGCCTTCGTGCAAGCTCAGCGTTTCCGCCATCTCCAGCAGCTTGTGCGCGGGCATCCGCTTCAGGTCCGAGAGCGCGTAGCTCGGGAAATCCGGCGGCAGTTGCGGCTGCTGGAAATTCTGCGCGGGGCGTTCGGGACGCTCGCCGCCATCGTTTTCCTCGCCTGGCCGGCCATTACGGCCGCCGCCACGATTGCGGTCGCGGAAACGGTCGCGGTGGTGTCGGTTACGGCTTTGGAAACCGCCGTCTTCGTTGGTGTTCTGGCCGCCTTGGCCAGCACCGTCGCCGGACGCCGGATTGGCGGACTGCTGACCGCCGCCATCAGCGGCCGGCGCTTGACCGGCTTCGCCTTGCGGCGCGCCCTGGTTCTGATGGCGCGGCCGTTGTTCATTGCCCTGGCCGTCAGCGCCACGGTTGCCGTCGGCGCGATGTTGGTTTTCGCTGCGTTCGGGCACGTTGCCTGATTGCGGCTGGTTCGAACTTTCGTTGTTGCGTGCGGGCGACGGTGCTGGCTCGGCGCCAGCCATCGCCTGCGCGGGCCCATTGCCGGTGCGTTCGGCTGCCGGTGCGGGAGCGCGTTCGGCAACAGCGACGGCGCCGGCAGTGCCGGCGGGGCTACCAGCGTCAACGCGGGGTTTATTGGGGCCACGCGGCTTGCGCGGACGTTTCTCGGCAAGGCTGCCGGTTTAGGTTTCGATGTCGGACACAGAGTTCCTCGCGAATGCGAGTGAGGGGAAGAAGAAGGTACTGCGCGAAAGCGCTGCCGTAGCAGAGGCTGGCGCTTAACCTACCACTGCCGGCGATGAATCCACAAGCTAGGAGCATGGCCCGGCGTTCAGGGTTGCCGTGTTCAGACGGCCTTGTCGATGAATGAAGTCAGCTGTGACTTGCCTACTGCGCCCACCTGGGTGGAGTGCACGGCGCCATTCTTGAACATCATCAGCGTGGGGATGCCGCGCACCGCGTACTGCCGCGGCACTTTCGGGTTCTGGTCGATGTTGAGCTTGACGACCTTGACCTTGCCCGCATAGGTGCCGGCCAGCTCATCCACCATCGGCCCGATCATCTTGCAGGGTCCGCACCACTCGGCCCAGAAATCGACCAGCACCGGCGTATCGGATTGCAGCACCTGGGCCTCGAAGTCGTCATCGCCTACATGCAGCACCTGGTCGCTCACGGTCTGACTCCTGGTTGGAAGGGTTGGGGCTAAGGCGGCGCAGGACCGGGACGGTCCTTGATTACGGTAAACTGGGGGCTGACCCTGCCGAGGACAACCCGGCAACCAGCCCGAAGCACCGGCGCAGTTTGCGACCCCCGGGCGACACGCGCAAGCGCGGCACGGCCGCGCGATAGAGACCCCATGACCGACACCGAAATTCTCCAGCAAGATGCACCAATGGTCGACAAGATCGACGACAAGCCCCTGACCGACATACTTTTTTCAAGCTTTGAGCTGCACCCGGCCATGCTCGCTGGGCTCGAATCAGCCGGCTTCACCCGCTGCACGCCGATCCAGGCGCTGACCCTGCCGATCTCCCTCACCGGGCGCGACGTCGCCGGCCAGGCCCAGACCGGTACCGGCAAGACACTCGCCTTCCTGATTACGCTGGTGCAACGCCTGATGACGCGTCCGGCGCTGGCCAATCGTGGGCCGGCCGATCCGCGCGCGATGATCCTGGCGCCGACTCGCGAACTGGCGATCCAGATCCACAAGGATGCGGAAAAATTCTGCGCCGGCCTCGGCCTGAAGTTCGCGCTGATCTACGGCGGCGTGGACTACGACAAGCAGCGTGCGCAGCTGACCGCAGGTTGCGACGTCATCATCGCCACGCCCGGACGGCTGATCGACTACGTGCGCCAGGGCATCGTGCACCTGCATGCGTGCGAGGTCTGCATCCTGGATGAAGCCGACCGCATGTTCGACCTGGGCTTCATCAAGGACCTGCG
>JAYSXN010000404.1:0-8194 GCA_043717405.1 Gammaproteobacteria bacterium | reverse complement strand
AAAAGTCTTCGGCTGGCGCTGCTGGCGCTGGTGGCGCCGGCGGTGGCGCCGGCGTCGCCATCGGAGCTGGATCGTTGTACACGATCGGCGGCTCTTCCGGCGGCGGTGGTTGCACGGTCGGCTTCGGCGTTTCAATGACGCGGGTAATGGTCCTGACCGGCTCCGGCGGCGGTGGCGGCGGTGGCGGCGGCGGCGGCGGCGGTTCGATGAAGTTGACGAGCGTGACGTCTTCTTCCTTGTCCGGCGCCTGCGCCGAGGTGACTGGCGCCATCAGTGTCATGAACACCACGACGTGCAATGCAATCGCGAACGCCGTGCCGGCGATGCGCGCCAGGCTGAGTTTGGCCCGGGGAGTGTCGTAGCTGGTGCGGATATCCGTCATTCGGGTGGCGGCTCGGTCATTCGTTCTCGCGGCGCTCGGGCGCAACGACCGGCCACGTTCCGGCGGCAGGAACTTATTAGCTTATACCAAGGATCAGCCATAAACCAACCGTCACTTTCCCGATGCTTGACGCAGGGCGCGGTCCGCCCACTCCTTGGTCTCGGGGAATGCACTGGCCTGACGATACGCAGTCAAAGCACCGGCCTTGTTGCCCAGCGCAGCTTCGCTCTGGCCGATCACCTGCCAGGCTTCGCCCTGCTTTTTAATGCCCTTGCCGAGCGCGTTCTGCGCTGCTTCACGCGCCTGCGCATAACGACCGGCGACCAGCTGCAATTTCGCGATATTCAAGTAAGTCACGCCGTCCTTGCTCAGCGGCGCCGCCTTGTTCCAGGCCTCGATGGCTTTGTCGGTATCGCCGGCGCTGTTGTAGTTGTTGGCCTGGAACAGGAATTCGTCGAAGCCGGGCACCAGGATTTTCTTGCGCACGCCCTCGTCGATCATCTGCTGCGCCTCGATCTCGTGTCCGTCGAGGGTGGCCAGCAGGTGCCAGGCCGTCGAATAATCCTGCGCGCTGGTGAGCAGGCCGGCGCGATGCAGGTTCTGGAATACTTCGCTGGCCTTGGCATTGTTTCCGGACTGCTGGTAAAGGATGGCCATGTTGATCTGCGCGGCCTTGTCCATCGGTCCTTTCGACGCAGACGCCTCGGCGGCAGCGGCCGCCTGCCCAGGCTGGTTCATGCCCGCCAGGACGCTTGAGCGGATGCGACTGGCTCGCGGGTCGTCGGACTTGGTCTCGGCGCTGAAACGGTCGAGGTAGGTCAGCGCCTCGGCCTGCTTGCGATCGGCATTGAGCAACTGCGCGATCTGCAGCATGGCCTGGAAATGTATGTTGTTGGGCAACGCGTTGCCGTCGATAGCCGTGCGCAAGTAGCCGATTGCCTCGGCATGGTCGGCACCGGGCTTGTTGGCCAGCGCACCGCCCGCCATGTACGCCGCGCTCGACTTGTCGAAGGCGTTGGCATGCTCGTCGGCAAGGATGGCATTGGCAAGGCGCACCAGCTCGTCGCGGCTTTCCGGTTTTCCCTGCAACGCGACCAGGGCGTTGCGCGCCTTGTTGGCGTTCTTGGAGGCGCCCATCTTCGGTTCGGCGCGGGTCGCGTTGGGAAACAGCGCCGGCTCGGTCGGACCTGTGGGCGCGTCGGCGTCCTTGGTTTTTTCAGGAACCTTCGAGGAATGCAGATCTCGCGAGACTTCAGCCTGTGCACACACTTGCGCGACGGGGATGGCCAACAGCGCGCAGGTCAGGGCAACGGACAACGGCAGACGCTGGATCATGGCTTTCCTCGGGGTTTGAACTCTGGCGACGATGGTAGGCGCGGCGGGCGGCGGGCGGCAAGCCCAGTCGCCACACCGACTCCTTGTCGCGCCACGCGTACTGTCCGACAGCAAGCCTTAAGGGCGCGTCAATATTGGACGCGGTGCGAGCCGCCAACTGAATGCCACAAAAACGCTATACGTCGAGGTTGCCCACGCGCAGCGCGTTTTCCTCGATGAAGTCGCGGCGCGGTTCGACCACGTCGCCCATCAGCGTTGAAAAGATCTGGTCGGCGGCAACGGCGTCCTCGATGCGCACCTTGAGCAGGCGCCGGGTTTCCGGATTCACCGTGGTGTCCCACAACTGCTCCGGATTCATTTCTCCCAAGCCTTTGAAGCGCTGGATGGTGCGGCCCTTTTTGGCCTCCTCCAGCAACCACTCGTGCACCTGTCGGAAGCTCGACACCGCCTGCGTCTTGCCAGCGCGCGACACGTTGGCACCCGGTTGCAACAGGCCATGCAGTTGCACGGCGACTTCATTGACCTGGCGCAGCTCACCATGCAGCAACTGGTTCACCGCAAGCGTCTGGATGCTGCTCAAGCCATGGTGGCGTTTTTCGATCAGCAACGCTCCGCCCTGGCCCTCCAGCGCCGGCTGGATGCGCAGGCTGTAACGCGGGCGGCCGAGGCCGGCGCTATTGACCTGCGCCTCCAGCGTGGCACACCACTCCTGCAGGCTGGACTCGTCGTTGAAATCATCCGCGGACAAGGGCCGCGCCTCCAGCAGCGCTTCGAGCACGGCGCGGTCCACGCGGTAGGCATGCCGCGCAATGACTTCCTTGGCCGAAACCACGTCGAGCAGCAGCTTTTCCAGCGCCGAGGCCAGCATCGGCGGCGCCGCTTCGGCGGTGCGCAACTCGGCGCCATCGATGGCATTGCTGACCAGGTAGGCGTTGAGCGCCGCGTCATCCTTCATGTACATCTCATTCTTGCCCTGCTTGACCTTGTACAGCGGTGGCAGGCCGATGTAGATGTGCCCGCGCTCGAGAAGCTCGGGCATCTGCCGATAGAAAAACGTCAGCAGCAAGGTGCGGATGTGCGAGCCGTCGACGTCGGCATCGGTCATCAGGATGATGCGGTGGTAACGCAGCTTGTCCGGGTTGTACTCGTCTTTGCCGATGCCGCAACCCAGCGCAGTGATTAGCGTACCGACCTCCGCGCTGGCGAGCATGCGGTCGAAGCGTGCACGCTCGACATTGAGTATCTTGCCTTTCAGCGGCAGGATTGCCTGCGTCTTGCGGTTGCGGCCCTGCTTGGCCGAGCCACCGGCGGAGTCGCCCTCGACGATGAATAATTCCGACAGTGCCGGATCTTTTTCCTGACAATCCGCGAGCTTGCCGGGAAGGCCAGCGATATCGAGCGCACCCTTGCGCCGCGTCAGGTCGCGCGCCTTGCGCGCCGCTTCGCGCGCACGCGCAGCGTCGACGATCTTGCCGGCAATGGCACGCGCCTCGTTCGGGCGCTCCTGCAGGAATTCCTCGAGCTTCTGCCCGATCACCGACTCCACCGCTGGACGCACTTCGGAGGAAACCAGTTTTTCCTTGGTCTGCGAACTGAAGCTCGGATCCGGCACCTTCACGCTGAGCACCGCAATCATGCCCTCGCGCATGTCATCGCCGGACAAGGTGATCTTGGCCTGCTTGGCGATGCCGTTGCGCTCGATGTAATTGCTCAGCGTGCGCGTGAGCGCGGCGCGGAAACCGATCAGGTGCGTGCCGCCATCCTTTTGCGGGATGTTGTTGGTGAAGCAGAACATGGTTTCCTGGTACGCGTCGGTCCACTGCAGTGCGATGTCCACGACGATGTTGTCTTTTTCGCCGGATGCGGAAATCACCGTCGGGTGCAGGGGCGTCTTCAGCGCGGCAAGGTGTTCGACGAAACTCTTGATGCCACCTTCGTATTCGAACAGATCGCGCTTGCCTTCGCCGCGCTCGTCGATCAGTTCGATCTTGACGCCGGAGTTGAGGAAACTCAGCTCGCGCAGGCGCTTGGCCAGGATGTCGTAATGGAATTCGACATCAGTGAATATCTCGGCATTGGGCAGGAAACGCAGCTCGGTACCGCGCTTGCCCGAAGGGCCGACCTGCTTCAGCGGATACACCGGCTCGCCGCAGGAATATTCCTGCTGGTAGTGGAAGCCGTCGCGCCAGATGTCGAGCCACAGGCGCGAGGACAGCGCGTTGACCACGGACACGCCCACGCCATGCAGCCCGCCGGAGACTTTGTAACTGTTGTCGTCGAATTTTCCGCCCGCGTGCAGCACGGTCATGATCACTTCTGCCGCCGACACACCCTCTTCCTTGTGGATGTCGGTTGGAATGCCGCGACCGTTGTCCGACACCGAGCAGGAGCCGTCGATGTGCAGGGTCACGATCAACCGGTCGCAATGCCCGGCCAGCGCTTCATCGATGCCGTTGTCGACCACCTCGAAAACCATGTGGTGCAGGCCGGTGCCGTCGTGCACGTCGCCGATGTACATGCCGGGGCGCTTTCGCACTGCCTCCAGGCCGCGCAGCACGGTGATCTTGCTCGAGTCATAGGTGTTGCTGGGAACGGTCGGGGTCTGCGACTCAGTCATCGGTATCGGTCTCGTTCAAGCGTGAGCGCGCCCGGCCCAAGCACAGGTCGGACGCGTAACAATAAGGTGTAGATTATAGCGCTTCGCGTACGGGTGCGGGGTTTCCGCCGGACGGCGGCGCCAGGTCTATCGTGACTGCGCCCTGTTCCACGTGGAACAACCGCCGCGCGAAGTTCCCCTGGCCCACTGAAGCTGGCAGTTGTGTGCCCGTAAGCAGTACCTGTGCGCCGCCTGAAAGCACTGCCGAAAGCACCTGCGCCTGGTGGCTTGCGTCGAGTTCGGAGGCTAGATCGTCCAGGCAGATCACCGGCCATTCGCCGAGCTGCACGGCGAGGTCACCGGCTTGGCCCAGGATGCACGCCAGGGCGGCCAGTTTTTGTTGGCCGCGGGAAAGCGCTTCCTTGGCTGGGAGGTTTTCGAAGGCGAGCCGCCAATCGGCACGGTGGGCACCGACGGTCGTGTAGCCGAGCGACAGATCGCGCTCCCGATTAAGCAGCAGGGCGTCCGCCAGAGTGAGGTCAGACCTCCGCCATCCCGGGAGAAATTCCACCTGAAGCGCGCCAGGTTCCCGCAGATAGGCTGCCGCCTGCTGGCTGAGCACCGGTTCCAGCTGCTGCAGGTAAGCGGCGCGCAGCCGCGTTATCACCTCTCCCGACTCGGCCAGCTCCTGATCCCAAGGGGCCAACGCCAGCGGCGAGGGATGGGTCTTCAGTAAGGCGTTCCGTTGACGCAACGCTCGCGAGTAGCGCCGCCACACCGGCAGGAAACCGCGTTCCACGTGGAACAGACCCCAGTCCAGGAAGCGGCGTCGGTACTCCGCGCCTCCCGCAAGCAACTCATGGCTGCCCGGCTCGAACGTTGCCACCGGAAAACGGGCACACAGGTCGGCGAGGGTGGTTACGCCGGCACCGTCCAGGCGCGCTTCCCAGTTTGCACCGCCGTGCCGGAGCCCTGCCTGATGGGAGGCGCCGCTGCCGTCCTGCCATTGGGCCACGACTTCCAAGGCTGGCGCGCCGGTCATGATCACGCCATCCCCGATCCGTCCCCGGAATGACCGGCCGTACCCGAGGAGGTGTACCGCTTCGACAAGACTGGATTTGCCGGCACCGTTGTCTCCGATGAAGGCGTTCAGGCCGGGCGCCAGCTCCAGGCTGACGTCGGCCAGGCAGCGCAGTCGGCGGATTTCAAGCCGCTGGATGATCATGCAAGCATTGCCGCGACCGGCCAGGAAGCCAGTACCCGATCCTGCGCATGAGCATCCTTCGCCACCGATGCGCGAACTACAGTCGTAGCGGCATCACCACGTGTCGGCTGCGTTCATGACTGGCTTCGCGGATCAGCGCCGAGGAGTTGCCATCGCGCAGGTTGATGATCACGTGTTCCTCGCGCAGGGCCGACAGTGCGTCCAGGAGATAGGTAACGTTGAAGCCGACGGCCAGGCCGTCAACGCGCGTTTCAGCTTCGACCTCCTCCTGCGCCTCTTCCTGTTCCGGGTTGTGCGCGACGATCCTCAGCTGCCCGGGTGAGACCTCGAGCTTCACGCCGCGGTACTTCTCGTTGGACAGGATCGCTGCCCGCTGCAGTGCGGCGCGGAGCATTTCCCGGTCGACCTTCACTTCCTTGTCGGCGCCGATCGGGATCACTGCGTCGTAGTCCGGGAAGCGACCGTCGATCAGCTTGGAGGTAAAGGTCACGTCCTCGCGGCGCATGCGCAGGTGGCTACGCCCAACTTCCAGCTCAACTTCCCGGTCGCCGCCTTCCAGCAGTCGCTGCAGCTCCAGCACGCCTTTGCGCGGCAGGATGATCTGCTTGCGCGTCTGCGCGCCCGCAGGCAGCGCCGCCTCGCACATGGCCAGGCGGTGCCCGTCGGTCGCCACGCAGCGCAAGGAATCCTCGCGCAGGTCCAGCAACAGGCCGTTGAGGTAATAACGCACGTCCTGCTGCGCCATGGCAAAGGCGGTGCGCTCGATCAGTTCCTTGAGTGCCGCTTCGGGAACGCGCACGCGCTCGACAAGTTCCAGGTCATCGATCGCCGGGAAATCGTTGGCCGGCAGGGTGGCCAGGGTGAAGCGGCTACGCCCGGCCTGCACGGTGACCTTGTCACCGGTCTGGCTGACCGTAACCCGGGAGCCGTCGGGCAGGGCGCGAACAATCTCGAACAGCTTGCGCGCCGGGATGGTGATCTCCCCGGCCTGGCCGTCCTCGACCGCGCAGCGCGCCACCATCTCGACTTCCAGGTCAGTGCCGGTCATCGCCAGGTTGCCGGCGTCCACGTGCACCAGCAGGTTGGCCAGCACCGGCAGTGTCTGCCGGCGCTCCACGACATTGACGACCTGTTGCAGAGGCTTGAGGAATGCTTCGCGGGAAAGGCTGAAACGCATGCAGAAAACCCCAGGATCCAAGTGGATAAATTAAAACTGGTGGTGGTAGAGGGACAAGATTTAGCTCAAGTTAAGTAATATGTCATTGAATAATAACAACTTTATCGGCCCAGAGCCTGTGGGTGGCGAGCCCTTGCAGCGCGGGACAAGCTGTGGATAAGTTTTGCCGGTCAAAACCATGCAACGCTTATCCACAGGCTGTCCCCAACGAGCTTCAAACGGTTCCCCTGAACCTTACTCGGTGAGCTTGCGCACCAGTTTGTCCCAGTCCTCGTGCAGCTTGCCATCGGTACTTGTCAGCTCGCGGATGACCCGACACGCGTGCAGCACGGTGGTGTGGTCGCGGCCGCCGAACGCATCGCCGATTTCCGGCAGGCTGTGTTCGGTCAGGTCCTTGGCCAATGCCATCGCCATCTGTCGCGGTCGCGCCAACGAGCGCGTCCTGCGCTTGGACAACATGTCGGCCACGCGCAACTGATAGTAGTCTGCCACGGTCTTCTGGATATTGCTGATGGAGATGACCTGCGCCTGCGCGCGCAGCAGGTCACGCAAGGTTTCCTGCGCGAATTCCGGGGTGATCGGCCGACCCATGAAGTTCGAGCGCGCCGCCAGCGTGTTGAGCGCGCCTTCCAGGTCGCGCACGTTGGAGCGCATGCGCTTGGCGATCAGGTAGGCCACATCTTCGGGCAGCGCCATCTTGCGCTCCTGGGCCTTGGCGGTGAGGATCGCCGCCCGGGTTTCGAAATCCGGCGGCTCGATGGCGACGGACAGGCCCCAGCCCAGGCGAGATTTCAGGCGCGGCTCGAGGTTTTCGACCTCGCGCGGGTAGCGGTCGCAGGTCAGGATGATCTGCTGCTTGCCATCGAACAGGGTGTTGAAGGTATGGAAGAATTCTTCCTGCGTGGTGTTCTTGCCGGCAAAGAACTGGATGTCGTCGATCAGCAGCGCGTCCACCTGGTGGAACTGGCGCTTGAACTGGTCCATCGACTTGTCCTGCAGCGACTTCATCATCGCGCTGAAAAACTGTTCCGAGCGCAAATACAGCACGCGCATGCCAGGATTGTTGGTGCGCATCAAGTTGCCGGCGGCGTACATCAGGTGGGTTTTGCCAAGGCCAGTGCCGCCGTACAGCAGCAGCGGGTTGTAGTCGCGACCGGGGTTTAGCGCGACCTGCAGGGCGGCGGCGCGGCCCAACTGGTTGCTGCGTCCTTCGACGAAATTGTCGAAGGTGTAATGCTTGTCCAGGTTGCCCAGGAAATCGCTCGCCGGCTTGCCCGCCACTACCGCCGGCAGCGCCGTTACCTCCTTCGAGGAGGATCCAACCTCCACTGACACGGCAGTAGGCAGGCCGGCGAAATGCGTGGTCAGCTCGCGGATGCGTTGCAGGTAGCGCTCGCGGACGGTGTCGACGACGAAGGCATTGGGCGCGAACAGGACCAGGCCGTCCGGGCGCAGCGATGCCTGCAAGGGCTTGAGCCA
>JAYSXN010000403.1:0-8199 GCA_043717405.1 Gammaproteobacteria bacterium | reverse complement strand
CGCTCAGGAAGCGCAGCGGCGAGCCGCGCGAGGTCCAGATGCTGGCGTACTTGCGCGCAACGGCGCGCACGCGCACGGGCAGGATGATGAAGTGCAGGAGCGGGCACCACAGCCACCGGCTCATTTCGACCACGCGGTAGTCGTGCAGGAATTGCGCGAGGTAACGCCAGACCGCGCGCGCCGTCGGGGCGTCGGGCGTGCCCAGGTTTACGAGCAGGATGGCCGGGCGCGCCGGCGACGCGACGGCGGGGGAGTCGCGAAAGCGGGAAGTCATGGGAACTGTTCCAATGGCGAGCACTCAAATTATCATCCAAAGCATGAGCGGGCGTTCACGCCGCCCAGCCCGCCGACGGTCCGCCCCTACCCGGAGATGCCCATGCGCCGTTTTTTCTTGCCCGCGACCCTGCTCCTCGGCCTGTGCCTGGGCTTGCCCGCCCTTGCTGGTGACGTTGAAGACCATCGTGCGAACGAAGCCAGCCGCGTGCTCGGCGACATCCTGCGCATCCCGGAACAATCGATTCCTTCCAACCTGCTGCAGGAAGCGCAGGCGATCGCGGTCATCCCGAACGTGGTCAAGGCCGGCTTCGTGGTCGGCGGCCGCCGTGGCCGCGGTCTGATCGCCATCCGCAGCAAGGACGGCACCTGGTCGCACCCAAGCTTCATCACGCTGACCGGCGGCAGTTTCGGCTTCCAGGCCGGCGTGCAATCGGCCGACGTGATCTTGGTGTTCCGCAGCAGCCGTGGCGTGGATTCCATCGTCAATGGCAAGTTCACCGTCGGTGCCGATGCGAGTGTCGCCGCAGGGCCGGTGGGGCGCAGCGCGCAGGCCAGCACCGATGAGCAGTTGAAGGCGGAGATCTACAGTTATTCACGCGCCCGGGGACTGTTTGCCGGTGTCTCGCTGGATGGCACCCGGCTGGCCATCGACAACCGCTCCAACCAGGCGGTGTACGGCAACGGCAATACTGCGCGGGCTATCTTCGAAGGTCGCGCCGGCACTGGCTCGGACGCCGTGGTCGCCTTCCGCGACAAACTCGAGGAAAGCACCGTCATCCAGGACAACGGCCGCAAATAACGCCGGGTTTTCCGCCCTGCGCTATCATGCACTTGCGGCCTGGCGCTGCACTAAGGAAGCGACAATGGGCGGCTTTAGCCTCATCCACTGGATCATCGTACTGCTGGTCGTGGTGCTGATCTTCGGCACGAAGAAATTGCCAGGCATCGGCAAGGACCTGGGCGATGCCATGCGTGGCTTCAAGAAGAGCCTCAACGGCGAGGACGACAGTGCCCCGCCGGCGCCGCCACCGCCGCCGGCCCCGGTCGATCCGAACCTGCGCGACGAGACGCGCAAGGACTGAATCGCCAGTCCGACGGAGCAGCCATGTTTGACGTCGGTTTCAGTGAGCTGTTGATGACGGCATTGGTCGCCCTGGTCGTGCTTGGCCCCGAGCGTTTGCCGAAAGCGGCACGCTTTGCCGGGCTCTGGGTTCGCCGCGCGCGCGCGCAATGGTTTTCGGTGAAGGCGGAGCTCGAGCGCGAGCTTGCCGCTGAAGAACTCAAGCGCAATTTGCGCGAACCCTTCGCCGAACTGCAGCCGCAAATGCGCAAGCTTGGTGAATCGGTGCAAGCGACGGCAAACTTGGACAGCGGCGGGCGCGACGATGCGCCAGCCGCAGCCGCAGTCTCATCCGCAGCCGCAGCCGCAGCCGCAGCCGCAGTCTCATCCGACGACGACGGCCGTGGCTGAGGAAGCGCCCGCCCCAGCGGAAAGCCTGATCGGACACCTGCTCGAGCTGCGGACGCGATTGCTGAGGTCGGTCTTTGCGATCGTGCTGGTGTTCCTGGGCCTGCTGCCGTTTGCCGACCGCCTGTACTCTGCCGTGGCGGCGCCCTTGCTGCGCGCCTTGCCGAAGGGCTCGCACCTGATCGCGATCGAGGTCACTTCAACCTTCTTCGTGCCGATGAAACTGGCATTCTTCGCCGCGCTGATGCTGGCCATGCCGGTCGTGCTGCACCAGTTGTGGTCCTTCGTCGCGCCGGGCCTGTACCAGCATGAAAAGCGCCTCGCACGCCCGCTGCTGCTGGCGGCGACGGCGCTGTTCTACCTTGGCTGCGCGTTTGTCTATTTCCTGATGTTGCCGGTCATGTTTGCCTACCTCAGTCACTCCGCCCCGGCCGGCGTCACCATGATGACCGATATCAGCCAGTACCTTGATTTCATCCTGGTCATGTTCCTGGCCGGCGGCGTCAGCTTCGAAATCCCGGTGGCGGTGATGATTGCAGTGATCCTCGGCTGGGTGACGCCGGCGCAGTTGTCGCAGTGGCGGCCGTACGCGATCCTGGGCATCTTCGTCATCGCCGCCATAATCACTCCGCCCGATGTGCTGTCGCAGCTGATGTTGGCGTTGCCGATGTGCCTGCTTTACGAAGCCGGCGTACTCGCCGCGCGTTTGGTGCACAAGCCTGGCGCACGCGCGACGGTGCCTCCGTAGCCATGTCGGCTGACCTTGGGCCCTTCCCCTTTGAACCGGCCGCACACCCGGCCGCGCGGACACCGGCTCGTGCCGGATTCTGGCGGCGCTACGTCGCTTACAGCCTGGATTGGCTGCTGCTGTCGCCGCTGCTGCTGTTGCTGACGACAACGCCGCTACGCGCCGCCTGGGCGGCAACGGTCCAGCTGGGCCAGGCTTTGCGCGACGGTGTAACCGCGCACCTGTCGGCCGCCGACGGGCTGCAGTCCACTGCGGCGCTGACGGCAAGCATCAGCCAGGATTCTGCCTTGAAGGCACAACTGGCCGCGGCCTCGGCGAGCCTGAGCACATCGCTTACCCAGGCAGCGCTGCTTGCCGCCGCCTGCGCCGCACTTTATTTCATCGGCTTCGAGGCCAGCGCCTGGCGCGCTACGCCGGGCAAGCGCTGGCTGGGCCTGTCGGTGACCAATCAGCTTGGCCAGCGCCTTGATCCGGGCAGAGCCACGTTGCGCTTCTTTGCCGGCAGCCTGAGCTGGCTGACGCTCAATATTGGCCACGCCATGGCGGCCTGGCGGCAGGACGGCCGGGCACTGCATGACCTGGTCGCCGGCAGCCGTGTCATCGCTGACGGTCCAGCACCACGCTGGATGGGTCCGTTGCTGGCGCTGCAGGTGTTGCTGTTGCTGGCCGGCACGATCTGGGCGATCTTGCGGATGTTCGCTTTCGCGCAAGTCCTGGTCGGCACCCTCGGCGTCTGATCGAGCGCTCCGCTCAGGCCTCGAGCTGATGCAACGCGGAGGCCGGCTGGCCCTCGGGGCCGAACAATTCCAGCCAGGCCTGGTAGTAAAACGCGAACAGCAGCATGTACAGGCAGGTCAGCAGCAATAGCGCCATCGGCACGAGCAATAGCGCGGCCAGGGTTGGGCTCAACGCGCTCAGCGCGGCGAAGAACACTGCCGCAATCAGCGCCAGCACCAGCAATGCAGTCAGGGCGAGCAAGCCGATCGGCAGGTAGAACAGCAGCAGGGCGCCGACATTGCGCAAGCTTGCCGATAGCCCATCCACTACTGCCGCAAGGATCGGACGGCCATTGAGCGCCACCTGCGCGCAGGCCAGCTGCTGCGCCGTGCCAATCAACAGCATGGCCAGCACCAGCGATACCAGTAGCGGGGCAAGACCGGTGGGTGCTGGCGCGGTGGCCAGCGCTCCGGCCTGCTGCATCGCCTGTACCGCGCGCAGGTAGTCGAGCAAGGGCTGTCCGCCGAGCGCGGCGATGAGGCCGAAGACCACAGCCAGGGTAATCATCAGGAACACGAGGTTGGTCAGGATCAGTCGCATCGCCAGCTGGCCATCGCGATAGATGTCCGAGAGCGACAGTGTCGTTGTCTGCGGGTTGTCCGACAGGCGCGCAAGCATGCGGTACACCGCGCCGCTGACCGGCGGCACGAGCAACAAGCCGACGATCACGAAGAACGCCTGTATCAGCTCGCGCAGCAGTGCCGATGGATTGAGCGCGGTCTCGATGAGCAGTTCCAGCAAGCTCGGCAGGATAGCGACGCCGACCAGCAGGATAGCGGCGCGAAACAGAGGCCGCGGATGCGCGCGCAGCATCGCGAATGCCGACACCAGCCAGCGGTAGGGCGCGCCCAGGCGGATCTTTCGAGAAGGCATTGCTGCGTCAGCCCCGCTTGCGCGCCTGCGCCACGAAGCGCTTGAGCACGCGCCTGGCCTGTGGCGATGGCCGCACCGATTTCAGCAGCGTGCGATGGCAGGTGCCTTCGCTGACCAGCGCTTCGCGTCGAGCCGCGATGTAGCTACGCATCATCTGCGAACTGAACTCCGGGTGGAACTGCACGCCCCAGACGCAATCACGCCAGCGGAAGGCCTGGCACTCATCGAGCTCGGAGCGGGCCAATACTTCGGCGCCGTCCGGCGCGGCCAGCACGCTTTGCAGGTGCGTTGTCTGCGCGGCGATGTGCTTGGGCAAGTCGGCGAATAGCGGGTCGGCGTTGGCCCTGGGCTGCAACTGCACCGGCACCGTGCCCATCTCGCGGCCGCGCGGGTTGTAGCCCACCGTGCCGCCCAGCGCATGCGCCAGCAGGTGGTGGCCGTAGCAGATGCCAAACAGTGGTTTGCCGGCGTGCGCGGCATCGCGCAACCAGTCGGCGCTGCGTTCGCTCCAGTCAGCGCGCTCGGTGACCATCGCGCCGGAACCGGTGATCATCACGCCGGCGTAATGCCGCGCATCGGGCAGGCTTTCACCGTCGATGACCCGGCAGTGCCGCACGTCGCGCCGATGCAGGCCGGCGGCCACGCGGATCCAATGGCCAAAGCTGCCATGGCGGCGCAGGTTCTCGAGGGGACGACCGGCTTCAAGGATCAGGAATGGTTTCATCGGATTGGCATGGACAGGCGCCGGGCCGGAAGCGGCGCGCCTGGCCGCTATACTAACCTCCTTTGAATCAGCACTTTAGCGGCGGTGAGGTTTTTCTTTCATGACGGCACCCACATTTCAGGAACTGATCCTGCGCCTGAGCAACTATTGGGCCGGGCAAGGCTGCGCGCTCATCCAGCCGCTGGATCTGGAAGTTGGCGCCGGCACCTTTCATCCGGCGACTTTCCTGCGCGCGCTGGGACCGGAGCCATGGAACGCCGCGTACGTGCAGCCATGCCGCCGCCCGACCGATGGCCGCTACGGCGAAAACCCGAATCGACTGCAGCGCTATTACCAGTTCCAGGTGGTGATGAAACCCAATCCGGACGATCTGCAGGAGCGCTACCTCGCCTCGCTGGTCGCGCTCGGCGTCGACCCGCTGGTGCACGACCTGCGCTTCGTCGAGGACAACTGGGAATCGCCCACGCTCGGCGCCTGGGGCCTGGGCTGGGAAGTCTGGTTGAACGGCATGGAGATCACCCAGTTCACCTATTTCCAGCAAGCCGGCGGCATCGAATGCCGGCCGGTCACCGGTGAAATCACCTACGGCCTGGAACGCCTGTGCATGTACCTGCAGAACGTCGACAACGTGTTTGACCTGGTGTGGACGACAGGTCCGCAAGGCACCGTGTATTACCGTGACGTCTATCACCAGAACGAAGTGGAACAGAGTACCTACAACTTCGAGCACGCCGATGTTGCGGAACTGTTCCACCGCTTCGACGCCTGCGAAGCCGAGGCGTTGAAGCTGGTCGAAGTGGGCTTGCCGTTGCCGGCCTATGAACAGGTATGCAAGGCCTCGCACTGCTTCAATCTGCTGGATGCGCGCCGCGCAATCTCGGTGACCGAGCGGCAACGCTACATCCTGCGCGTGCGCACGCTCTCGCGCGCCGTCGCCCAGGCCTATTTTGCCCAGCGCGAGAAACTCGGCTTCCCCGGCTTGCCCAAACCGGCAACGGTGGCCGCGCATGTCTGAAATGAAATCGCTGCTGGTCGAAATCGGTACCGAGGAACTGCCGCCGAAATCATTGCCGGAGTTGGGCCAGGCATTCCTTGAGGGTGTTTGCGCCGGGCTGGAGAAACACGGCATCGCCTTCGAACGGGCGGACGCCCGCGCGCTGTATTCGCCGCGCCGGCTGGCGGTGTTCGTGGCCAGCGTTGCCACCGCGCAAGCGGAGCAGAAGAGCCAGGCACTCGGGCCATATCTGAACATCGGGCTGGGGGTCGATGGCCAGCCGACGCCAGCGCTGCTTGGTTTCGCTGCGAAGAACGGCGTTCAAGTCGACGCCTTGCAGCGGCTCACCGATGCCAAGGGCGAGCGTTTCATCGTGGACCGGCAAACGCCGGGAGCGGCAACGGCGCAGCTGTTGCCCGGCATCGTCGCCGAGGCGGTACGGGCATTGCCGATCGCCAAGCCGATGCGCTGGGGCGACAAGGAAGTTGCATTCGTGCGCCCGGCGCACTGGCTGCTCCTGCTGCTCGGCGAGGACATCGTGGACGGGGAAGTACTCGGCCTGCGCGCCGACCGCATGAGCCGCGGGCACCGCTTCCACCATGGCCGGCCGGTATGGATCGCAGCCGCGGAGCAGTATGTCGATGCCTTGCGCCAGGCTTTCGTGCTGGTCGACCCGGTCGAGCGCAGGGCACGCGTGCTCTCGGAAATCGACGAGGCCGCCGGCAAGGCCGACGGCGTGGCCCGGATACCCCAGAGCCTGGTCGACGAAGTCAGCAACCTGGTGGAATGGCCGCGCGCGATCCTGTGCAGCTTCGAGCCGCAGTTCCTGCGCGTGCCGCACGAAGCGCTGATCTCGACCATGGAAAGCAACCAGAAGTTTTTCCCGGTGCTCAGCCACGAGCACCGGCTGAGCGAACATTTCATCGGCATCGCCAACATCGAATCGCGGGATCCGGGCGAAGTACGCAAGGGCTACGAGCGCGTGATTCGGCCGCGCTTCGCCGACGCGCAGTTTTTCTACGATGAGGACTTGAAGCAGGGGCTCGAATCGATGCGTGCCGGACTCGGCTCCGTCACCTACCAGCAAAAGCTGGGAAGCTACGCCGACAAAAGTGCGCGGGTTGCGCTGCTGGCCGAAACCATCGCCGATCAAGTGGGTGTAGACGCCGTGCAGGCGCGGCGCGCGGCCCTGCTTTCAAAGGCCGACCTGCAATCGCGCATGGTCGGCGAGTTCCCGGAGCTGCAGGGCATCATGGGCCGCTACTACGCGGCCGCGATCGGCGAGGCGGGCGCGGTTGCCGATGCCATCGACCATGCGTACCTGCCACGTTTCGCAGGCGATGCCATCGCACCTGCGCACCTGTCCCAGGTGCTTGCGGTGGCCGAACGGCTGGACACGCTGGCCGGTGGTTTTGCCGCCGGACTCAAGCCGACCGGCAACAAGGATCCCTTCGCGCTGCGGCGTCATGCGCTCGGCCTGGCACGCACGCTGATCGAGGGCGATATCGATCTGGCCTTGCGGCCGATACTCAGCCAGGCCTGCGCATTGGTCGAGCTGGATATCACCCGCAGCGGTCCGGCATCCGGCGAGCGCATCGGCCAAGCGCCGGCAAGTGCTGCTGCCGCTGCCGAGCCGGCGCAGGTCGGGGACCTGCAGCGTTTCATCCTTGAGCGGTTGCGCAGTTATTACGCCGATCAGGGTTTCAGTTCCGCGCAATTCGATGCCGTGGCCACGTTGCCCGAACTGGGTTCCCTGCGCGATTTCGATCGCCGGCTGCGCGCTATCGCCGAATTCTCCAGCTTGCCCGAAGCGCCGGCCTTGGCGGCGGCCAACAAGCGCATCGGCAACATCCTGCGCAAGTCCGATGGTGCGATTCCTGACGCGGTCGATGCCAGCCTGCTATCCGATCCGGCCGAGCGCGCATTGGATGACGCGGTCAGCGCGGCGATCGCCGACACCGATCCGCTGCTCGCCTTGGGCGATTATGTCGGCGTGTTGCAACGCCTGGCCGGCTTGCGCGCACCAGTTGATTGTTTCTTCGAATCGGTGATGGTGATGGCCGACGATCCCGCCGTGCGCGGCAACCGGCTGGCGCTGCTCAAGCGGCTGGCCGACCGCTTCGCCACGGTCGCGGCAGTCGAGCAGTTGTCCAACGCCTAAGCTGGCCGCCGTCACGGGCCATGCGGTGCCGCGCATAAAAAACGCCGCCCGGAGGCGGCGTTCTTCGTTGCGATGGCGGGCCCGAATCGGCGGCTGCCCTCAGTTCTTGAACGGCTTCGCTTCCATTACCGGCTCCGGCTCCGCCGCCGGCACTGGGCAACCGTCCGCACCCAAGCCC
>JAYSXN010000402.1:0-8199 GCA_043717405.1 Gammaproteobacteria bacterium | reverse complement strand
CATTCGACGCGGCCGTGTTCGAGAAGGCTCAGCAGGTACTGGCCATAGCCATTCTTCGACAGCGGAGCGGCCAGCGCGCGCAATTGATCGTCGCTGATCCACTGGTTGAAGTAGGACACTTCCTCCGGGCAACACACGCGCAAGCCCTGCCGCGCCTCGATGGTTTCGATGAAATTGGAAGCCTGGATAAGCGACTCATGGGTGCCAGTGTCGAGCCAGGCATAGCCGCGGCCGAGTTTTTGCAGCTGCAACGTGCCCTCTTCCAGGTAGCAGCGGTTGAGGTCGGTGATCTCCAGTTCGCCGCGTGGCGACGGTTTCAGGCTGGCGGCAAAATCGCAGGCGCGGTTGTCGTAGAAGTACAGGCCGGTCACCGCGTAGTTGGAACGCGGGTCCAGCGGTTTTTCCTCGAGGCCGATGACCTTGCCGGATGCGTCGAATTCGGCCACGCCGTAGCGCTCGGGATCACGCACCCAGTAGCCGAACACGGTGGCGCCGTGCTCGCGTGCCGAGGCCCGCTTGAGCAGGTCGCCGAAGCCCTGCCCGTGGAAGATGTTGTCGCCGAGGACGAGGCAGCTGGGCGAGCCATTGAGGAATTCGCGACCAATCAGGTACGCCTGCGCCAGTCCATCGGGCGAGGCCTGCACCGCGTATTCAATGCGCATGCCCCACTGCGAGCCGTCGCCGAGCAGGCGCTTAAACAATTCCTGTTCGTGCGGCGTGTTGATGATCAGCACCTCGCGGATTCCGGCCAGCATCAGCACGCTGAGCGGGTAATAGATCATCGGCTTGTCGTACACCGGCAACAATTGCTTGCTGATGCATTGCGTGATCGGGTAGAGCCGGGTGCCGGAGCCGCCGGCCAGGATGATGCCCTTGCGATCAACGCTCATGCGCCCTGCCCGATGCGTTCCATGCGGTAACTGCCGTCGAGCACGTTCTGCACCCAGCCAGAATTGTTCAAGTACCAGTCCACGGTGCGCGCCATGCCAGACTCGAAACCCACCGCGGGTGCCCATCCGAGTTCACGCTTGAGTTTGGAGGCATCGATCGCATAGCGGCGGTCATGGCCGGGGCGATCGGCCACATAGGTGATCTGCGCCTCGCGCGACTTGCCGTCGGGACGCGGACGCCGCGCATCGAGCAGCGCGCAGATGACTTTCACCACCTGGATGTTCTGGCGCTCGGCATCGCCGCCAACGTTGTAGGTTTCGCCAATGCGCCCGGCTGCAAGCACGCGCCGGATCGCCGAGCAATGGTCACTGACGAACAACCAGTCACGGACGTTGAGGCCGTCGCCATAGACCGGCAGGTTCGCCCCGCCCAGCGCCTTGTGGATGATCAGTGGAATGAGTTTTTCAGGGAACTGGAACGGCCCGTAGTTGTTGGAGCAATTGGTGGTGAGCACCGGCAAGCCGAAGGTGTGGTGGAAGGCGCGCACCAGGTGATCGGAGGCGGCCTTGCTGGCCGAGTACGGAGAGTTCGGCGCAAACGGGCTTTCTTCGGTGAAGGCGCCGGTTTCGCCCAGCGATCCGTAGACCTTGTCGGTGGAAACGTGCAGGAAGCGGAAACTGTCGTGCATCTCCGGCGGGGTGTCGCGCCAGTAATCGCGCGCCGCTTCCAGCAGGCTGAGCGTGCCGACCACGTTGGTCTGCACGAACGCCGCCGGTCCGTCGATGGAACGGTCTACATGCGATTCGGCGGCGAAATTGATGATCGCCTCGGGCCGGTGCTGCGCGAGCAGGGAAGCAACCAGGGCGCGGTCGCCGATATCGCCATGGACGAATATGTGGCGGGCATCCCCAGCGACGGTGCTTAGGGTCTCGCGGTTGCCGGCATAGGTCAGTGCATCGAGGTTGACGATGCGCACCTGGGCACCCGCCAGGGCTTCGAGTACGAAGTTGCCGCCGATGAAGCCGGCGCCGCCGGTTACCAGCCAGGTTTTCATGATTTGAACGGTCCAGGGACAGCGCTTGGCGCTTGGGCGGCGCTATTTTGGCAGGTTCGCGGGAATGAGTCGAACCGCTCCGGCCCCGATTGAGCCTGGTCAGAACCAGGAGCGGCGGAACGCCAGCCACACTGCCAGCGAGGCAAAGGCGACCATCGAGACCACGACGGTCATGAAGCCAGTCACTCCCGTGGCGAAGAACGGCGTCTGGAAATTCATGCCCATGACGCCCGCGACCAGTGCCAGCAGCCCCATGAGCACGGTCACGAAGGTCAGCACGCGCATGGTCTCGTTGGTCTTTTGCGCCGCCCGCGTGGACAGCAGCTCGAAGGACCCGATGACCAGGTCGCGCGCGGTTTCAAGGTCGTCCTCGGCGCGTTCGTAGTGCTGGCTGAGTGCGTCGAAATGCGCCTTGGAGCCGGGTTTTTCGGTAGCGACGAAATCCGGGCGCGTCAATCCATGGAAGACGTCGCGATGCGACTTCAGCGACCGGCGCAGGTCTGCCACCCGCCGACGGGCAGCGACCAGCACTTGCAGGTTTTGTGGCGGTACGCGCTTGCCGAGGATCAGCACCTCGACCCGGTCCACGTCATGGACGATCCTGTCCATTGCCTTGAAGTAGGTACTCAGCAGCCAGTCGAGCAGGCTTGCCGCGAATGATTCCGACGACAAGATGCATCGGCATCGCACGACAGCGCCTTCGCAACTTCATGCACTTCATCGGCGGAAGGCGCGCTCAGGTCTATCCACAATAGCTGCCGTTCACTGAGCGAATCGATGTCAATGCCGGCAAGCGTCATTTCCTGGTCTGGCGCATCAGCGGAATAGAGCAGGGTCCTGGTGGTCATGGCGTTGCCGGCAAGGTCAGTCGCCGAATAGACGCTGGTAGGCGAAGAAGAAACTGTTTTGCCGCGCTTCCTCGCTGCCAGCGTGGATGTCACGACCCAGGGACATCGACACTGCGCGATGCTCATCGAGCTTGTGTCGCCAGCCAACGTTGAGCAACACATGTTGCTCAGCTGACGAATTCAGCGCGGTGCCCGCGACTTCGGCCAGTACCGCGTCGGACTTGCCGAGCCTGGTGCCGGCACCGAAGCTGGCGAAGGTGTTCCGCTCGCCGCCGCTGGCTTCAACGCCGATGTTGGCAGTAATGGAGTAGTTCTCGAACTCGCGCACCATGATCAGCGGAAGCAATAGCGCCTTGCCCTCGGATACACGGCCAGGGCCACCGGGCGTGCGCAAGCGCAGCGCCGGATCGATGGCAAAAGACAACCCCGTGTCCGTCGCAAAGCGATGTATCAGAACGGGATGTCGTCATCCGGGAACGGCTCGTCATTGCGCGCCGGGGCCGCACCGCGTGGCGCGGAGTCGCGCTCGCCAAATCCGCCGCCGGTGGCGGCAGGGGCGCGCTGGGGCCGGTCACCGGCCACGCCGCGCTCCGCGCGATCACCGCCAGGCATGCCGCCGAGCATCTGCATCTCGTTGGCGATGATGTCGGTGCTGTATTTTTCAACGCCTTGCTTGTCGGTGTATTTTTCCGTGCGCAGCGAGCCTTCGATATAGACCTGGCCGCCTTTCTTCAGGTACTCGCCGGCAATCTCCGCCAGACGTCCGAAGAACTTGACCCGATGCCACTCGGTGCGCTCCTGCTTTTCGCCGTTCTTGTCCTTCCAGCTTTCATTGGTGGCCACCGACACCGAAGTGAGGGCCGCGCCGGCCTGCGAGTAGCGTACTTCCGGGTCCTTGCCCAACGTTCCGACCAGAATTACCTTGTTTACTCCGCGTGCCATGATCGCTTCCTCTCTGCCTGACGTTACCGATAGCCTGGATTATAGACGGGGCAGGCCGCCAGCCACGTTTTTCCCGACCCGATGTAGGAAATTGGCTGTCGTTGGCGGAGCCGCCCTTATAATCGCCGCATGTCCGCCCTCCCCGCCGCGGCCGGTCCGGCCGGCATCCTAGAAATCCAGGCGCTGGCTGCGCAGGAAATGCGCCAGGTCAACGAACTGATCCGGCACCGCCTGCACTCCGACGTCGCGCTGATCAACCAGATCTCCGAGCACATCGTCGCCGCCGGCGGCAAGCGCCTGAGGCCGATGCTCGCGGTGATCGCGGCGCGTGCACTGGGCTACGGTGGCGCTGCGCACCACCAGCTGGCGGCGATCATCGAGTTCATCCACACCTCTACCCTCCTGCATGACGACGTCGTGGACGAGTCGGACCTGCGCCGGGGCCGCAAGACCGCCAACGCGCTGTGGGGCAATGCGCCCAGCGTGCTCGTGGGCGATTTCCTGTATTCGCGCAGTTTCCAGCTGATGGTCGAACTCGATTCAATGCCGGTGATGACCTTGCTGGCGGACACCACCAACCAGATTGCCGAGGGCGAGGTGCTGCAGCTGCTGCACGTGGGCAATCCCGACACCACCCAAGCCGATTACCTGCGCGTGATCGAGCGCAAGACCGCGGTGCTGTTTGCGGCGGCCGCGCGACTTGCGGCAATGATTGCCGGCGCCCCGGAACCCGTGCAGCACGGGCTGGCGGTGTATGGCATGAACCTCGGGCTCGCCTTCCAGATCGCCGATGACGTGCTCGACTACACCGCCGACGCTCAAGCGCTAGGCAAGAACCTCGGTGACGACCTCGCCGAAGGCAAAGCAACCTTGCCAGTCATCCATGCGCTGTCAAAGGCCGCTCCCGATGCCCGTACGCGGCTGGCACGGATCATCCGTGACGGCGACACCAGCGCCATGCCGGAACTGCTTGCCGCCATGGACGCCGCCGCCAGCCTGGACTACAGCCGGGGCGTTGCCGAGGATTATGCGCAGGCCGCCCAGGCGGCTATTGCCAACCTGCCTGACAATGCATGGACCGCCAGCTTGCATGGGCTGGCGCGCTACGCCGTAGACCGCGACCGCTGAGCGCTGCCGGCCGGCGCGTCGCGCGCGCCATGATGTCTACCGCGTTCAGCCCGCCTTGCGCGCGAACGCGTCGGCGAAAAAGTCACGCATCATGCGCACGCTCCGACGGTAGCTGGGCTCATGGAACTTGCAGCCGGCCATGCTGCCGGTTTCATCGGGCTCGGCGAAACAATGCACCGCGCCGCCGAAGTTGACGAACTGCCAGTCGGCCCTGGCGTTGCGCATCTCGTCCTGGAAACCGGCGATGAGTTCGGCCGGAATGAACTTGTCATCGGCACCGTTCATCACCAGCAGCGGTGCCTTGATCGCGCCTGGCTTGGCCGGCATCTTCGTGCTCAGGTTGCCGTGGAATGTGGCCACGCCGGCAAGATCGGCGCCGCTGCGTGCCAGTTCCAGCGCGACCGCGCCGCCGAAACAAAACCCGATCGCGCCGATGCGGTGCGTGTCCACCGGCGCCTTGCCGGCGGCGCCGCGCAGGGTGGCGAGCGCCGCGGCGCCGTAACTGCGCAGTGCCGCGGGGTCGGCATAAGCAGCTGCAGCAGCCTTGCCGGCTTCATCCGGATTGGCCGGACGCGTGCCGCGGCCATACACGTCTGCGAGCAGGATCACGAAGTCCTTCCCGGCAAGCGTCTTGGCCTTGGCCACCGCGTGATCGTTGACGCCATACCAGTTCGGCACCATCACCAGCCCCGGTCGCGGCGCCTTGCTGGCGTCATCCCAGACCAGGAATCCGTCAAAGGTCTTGCCACCCGAAGTCCAGCTGATCTTGTCCGCGCGCGGCGCGGCTTGGGCGGAAAGGGCAAAGGCCAACAGGAACAGGCTGAGTGCAAGACGCATGATGTTTCTCCGTTTTGAAATGATGGCGATGAACGCCTCGGGCGCCGTCGGCACGGCAGTCATGACACACCGAGACTGGGGATGGCACTGATGAGCTTGGGATCGAATCCGGCCAGCTTGGCGAAGTGCCGGCCGCGCTCGACATAATCGGTGTAACGCGGAAAGCTGGGCGCGCCGGGCGAGAGAAGAATGACACCCTCGTTGTCCAGGACCGCGCGGCCCAGGCGCAATGCATCTTCCATCTCCCCGGCCTCGAGCAGCGAGAAATGCCGGTTCTGCGCCAGTGGCTTGAGCCGCTCATGGATGCGTGGGCCATTTTGCCCCATCGTGATCACCGCAACCGGCGGATCGCTGGCCATGCGCTCGGCGAAAACACCCCAATCCACGCCACGATCATAACCGCCAACGATGATGGCTATACGGCGGCCCTTGTGGCAATCCAGGGCGGCCAGGCTCGCGTGCGGCGTAGTGCTGATCGAGTCGTTGATGAATTCAATGCCATCGCGCGAGCCGAGCGGTTGCAACCGATGCGGCAGCGGCTGGAAGCTGTGCGCATGCACCGCGAGCGCCTGCGCATCCAGGCCCAGCGCCTCCACCGCAGCCAGGGCCGCGCACAGATTGATGCGATTGTGCCGGCCCGGCAGCGGCAAGCCGCGCGTGTCCATGACCCGTTGCTCGCCGTTGAAAAGCTCATTGTCACGCAGGTGCCAGCCTGCATGATGGTTGAACCAGATCACGCGCAGCCCCGCCGGGAGCACCGCTGCGGCGATGCGCGGGTCACCGGCATTCAGTACCGCCACGCGCGGCCCCGCAGCAGTGACCAGCGCCATCTTGTCGTCGAAATAGCGTTGCTCGGTGCCATGCCAGTCCAGGTGCTCCGGGAAAAAATTCAGCACCACCGCCACTTCCGGATGTACCGCCTCGCGCGTCTGGTAACTGGATAGTTCGATGGCCCAGTACTGCGGAGCCGGGTCCACATCGAGCAGTTCAAGCAAGGGCAATCCGATGTTGCCGGCAAGAGCGGTACGTCTGCCGGCGGCGCGCAGCAGGTGCGCGACCAGCGCGGTGACGGTGCTCTTGCCCTTGGTACCGGTCACGCACACGGTGCGCTCCAGGGGGTTTTCCGCAAACCACAGCGCGGTGCCGCCGATGAAACGAGTACCCTGCAATGCGGCATCGACAGCAGGCGAGGTGTAGGGACCGATGCCCGGCGACTTGATGACGATTTCGAAGGCGGCCAGCCGGTTACCGTCCACCGTGGTTTCGACCAGCAGGTTCGGATCCTCCATGGCCCGCAGGAATGCAGCATCGTCATCGGAGCAGAACACGGTTATCGATTGCCGCGGCAACCGCCAACGCAGCGCCGCAAGCGCCGCGCGGCCTTCGCGGCCGTAGCCCCATATCGCCAGCCTGCGCCCTTCAAGCTCGGAAATTTTCACGAATCAACTCCCACAGCGTCGGTGGAATGCCGTGCTCGCCCGAGGGCTCGAGCAAGGGCGCCAGGCGTAGCGCATCACGGTCGAGTTGCGGCAATATTTCTTCGGCGAAACGCGCAACCAGCGCGTCTTCCCGCCACGTTGCCGTCGCCTCCAACGCCGCCAGCGCGGCTCGCGATTCGCTGCCTTCGCCAACACATTCGAAGGGCTTGTGATCGCCGTATTCCAGCAGTGCATCGAAGCCCGGCGCCTGCCCGGCTTCATCGAGCAGGTTGCGCCCGAAGATCGCCATCAACCTTGGCTTGGGCATGAATGGCGCCAGAGCCAGGAACACGAAATGGCATTTCGGGCAAACCCCGCACCAGCGCTGCGCAGGCCGCTCGCCCAGGATATGGAAGTTGCGATTGCAACTGGAAAAAAACGCATCGTAGTGGTCGTTGCGCGCGAACTGGCGAGCCACCGCGAGTTCCGAGAATGGCCGCAGCAGCGAGTAGTAATGCAGGTCTGCAGCGACATGGGAGTGCACATGGGCCGCGAAAGCGCGTTCGAACTCCCAGCTCTTCGACCACTGGTGGTTGACCTCGCCAGAGCCGGGAATCAGGCTGCCATAACTGGCGGAGCGTTCGTTGGAAAACACCACCTGGTTGGCGTCGGCGAGCAGCGCGGCAAGCACGAGGATGGCTGAATTCACCGCCGTGACCGGGATGTGTCCGTTCAGCGCACCCTGCTTGTTCATCTCGAACAACGCCGGCGCGAGCGCGCGGCCAATGGTCAGCGTCGGCAAACCGGTGCGCTCGGCGCAGGCGCGAATCAGCGGCGAAGAGCCGATCCAGCTCACCGTCTGGGCGGCGCCTGACTGGCGCAATGCCTCGATCGACACCAGCGAATCCTTGCCACCACCGATGGCGACCAGCGCATGATCCCGCAGCGCGTGTGCCGGGGCAGGCTCTGTAGCCGTGCCTGCATCCCGCGGAAACACGATCCTGCCGCGCAGTTGCAAACCATTGCGGTAAGCAAATTCGCCAAGCCCGCTTTCATAAATTGACGACATCAAGTCCGCAGT
>JAYSXN010000401.1:0-2785 GCA_043717405.1 Gammaproteobacteria bacterium | reverse complement strand
CGCCATTGGCCGCCGCTGGCACGGCCCTGCTATATGCTGCCCCGTACAACCAAGGGTGCAACGCGATGTCAGAGGACCTTTATCGCAGGGAAGCGATCGAAGCAAAACAGGCATCCTGGCTGGGGACGGCGCTTCCGGGCCGCGGCGGGCATTGGGCTTTTCCGGTGGGGGCAGCATTGGGCGTGCTGGCATTGATCGTATTTTTCACGCTGGGCAGCTACACCCATCGTGAACATGTACAAGGCAGGCTGGTATCCACGCTCGGCATCGCCACGCTGACTGCGCCTGTCGCGGGGCTGGTGTCGCGGTGCGCCGCGCACGAGGGCGATCGCGTTCGATCGGGGGAGCTGATCTGCGTGGTGCAGGTGCCACGAAGCACCATTGCCGGCGCCGATACGACGCTGGCAGTCGGCGAGCGCATCCGGCGGCGCGAAGACAGCATGAAACGCTATGGTGCGGCGCAACGCGAAACAATTTTGCTGCAGGCCGACGGCTTGCGTGCTCAACGCGACAGCGACCGGCAGGAGTTGCGGCAGATCGAGGCCGAGGTGGCTACCCGTCGCAAGCAACTCAAGCTGGCAGAGGAAACCCTGCAAAGGCTGCATGTCCTGCACGAGCAGAACTACGTCACCGGGCTGCAACTTGGCCAGCAGGAGGCCGCAGCCCTCGAACAGCAGGCCCAGGCCCAAGCCTTGGATCGTGAGGCAACCGTCGCCAAGCGCAGCATCGAAAAATCCGAGCAGGCATTGCGCCAACTGGGCGTCGACGCCGATGCCCAGACCGCCACTTCGACCCGTGACCTCGCCCTGCTGGACCAGGAGCGTCTGGAAGCCGAGGGTCGAGCCCAGTACGCGGTTCGCTCGCCGGTGAACGGCGTGGTTTCGGTGCAACTGGTCAAAGAAGGAGAGGCCGTGCAGGCCGGCCAGGGCCTGTACAGCATCCTGCCCGGCGATGGCAGGCTCGAAGCGGAGTTGAGTGTGCCGAGCCGGGCCATCGGTTTCATCAAGCGCGGCGACAAGGTGCTGTTGCGCTACCAGGCATTTCCTTTCCAGAAGTTCGGGCACCATGCCGGACGGGTGTCTGCCATCAGCCGCAGTACGCTCGACTCGGCGGTGACGGGTGCCGATTTGCCGTGCAACCCCGGCGAGTCGTGTTACCGCGTCATCGTCACCTTAGACAGCCAGTCGATCCGCGCCTACGGGCGCCCTGAACTGCTGCGGGCGGGGATGGTACTGGATGCCGATGTGCTGGGGGAGCGGCGTTCCTTGCTCGAATGGATGTTTGAACCCTTGTTTGCATTGTCAGACCGGGGGAAATAACCACATCCCGTTTCTGGGAGCTACAACACATTATTGGGCTTAGGATGCGTGCCAAATAATGGATTGACTGGGCAATCGGGCTCCGGTAGCGTCCGTGGCAACTGAACAGCCTGTTCAGTGCCCGCGCTCGGTAGCTGCGCACAACCGGAGATATTGCATGCGTGATCTGACGAAGAACGAAGCCGAAGACGTTGCCGGCGGCCTGCGCGGCGTCAATTTTGACCAGAGCCTCAAGGGCGTCAACTTCGACTTTGACAAGACCGGTGCGTCCACCACCACCACCCCTACCCCCACCACTACCGCCACGGTCAGCGACAACCCCATCATCATCAACCGGGGCGGTTAAGGCGCGCACGAGGCGCCCGGCGTCATGCGTTGCCGGGCGCCGCCACCCGCGTTTCTGGAAAACCATTGAGACTCGGGTCAGTCCGGGTCTCGGCGATCCTGCAGTCTGAGGCTGCCGAGTGCGGCCTCGCCTGTCTGGCAATGGTCTGCAATGCGCATGGCAACGCCACTTCCCTCCGCCAGCTGCGCACGCGTTTTCCGCTTTCGCTCAAGGGCGCAAGGCTCAGCCAGCTCGTTGAGTTCGCCGAGCAGCTTGGCTTTCGGACCCGCGCGCTTCGCGTAGAGCTTTCCGAACTTGACCAGCTCGCGCTTCCCTGCATCCTGCATTGGGACCTTGATCATTTCGTCGTCCTGACCGGGGCGAGCAAGCTCCAGATCACCGTGCTGGACCCAGCCTCAGGCGCGCAGAAATTAAGCCTGGACCAGGCATCGCGGCATCTCACCGGCGTCGTCCTCGAGCTGACGCCAACCACCAAATTCCAGGTGCAGAAAAAATCCGAGTCGGTGAGCGTCCGCCACCTGGTCGGTCCGCTGGGCGCGCTGTGGCCGGTTTTATCGCGTGTCCTGATGTTCTCGCTAGCGCTGCAGGTGCTGACGGTGATGGCGCCGTTCTACATGCAGTGGGTGGTCGACCAGGTGCTGGTGTCGGCTGACCGAGACTTGCTGACCGTGCTGGGGCTGGGCTTCGGGCTGGCGCTGGTGCTGCAGATCGGTGTCGGCCTGCTTCGCGGCTGGACGGTCGTGCACGTTTCAGCACAGTTGGGGTTGCACTGGGCGGGCAACGTATTCGCGCACCTGCTGCGCTTGCCGCTCGACTTTTTCGAGAAGCGCCATCTTGGCGATATCACCTCGCGTCTGGGCTCGGTGCAAGCCATCCAGCGTACGCTGACTACCAGCTTCGTCGAGACGATGATCGATGGATGCATGGCCTGCGTGACACTTGCGATGATGATCACCTACAGTTGGAAACTCGCGACGATCACCCTGGCTGCCGTGTTGGTGTACGGACTGATCCGCGCCGCGGCCTTCCGCCCCGTCAGGGAGCGGGCCGAGCGCCAGCTTGTCGCAGCCGCCAGGCAACAGTCACATCTGTGGGAGTCGCTGCGCGGCATGCAGAGCCT
>JAYSXN010000041.1:0-2401 GCA_043717405.1 Gammaproteobacteria bacterium | reverse complement strand
CCGCGGGGCTGGTGCTGGCCATCATGGTCATCCCTTTCATCAGCTCGGTGATGCGCGAGGTTTTCCTGACGGTGCCGAACCGCCTGAAGGAATCCGCGTACGCTCTCGGCTCGACCACCTGGGAAGTCGTCTGGGATGTGGTGTTGCCGTACACCCGCTCGGCGGTGATCGGCGGCATCTTCCTCGGCCTCGGACGCGCGCTCGGCGAAACCATGGCGGTGACCTTCGTCATCGGCAATGCCTACGACATCTCGGCCTCGCTGCTCAACCCGGGTACGTCCATTGCCTCCACGATTGCCAATGAATTCGGCGAAGCGGTCGACCCCTTGCACAAGTCCACGCTGCTCGCGCTCGGCTTCCTGCTGTTCGTGCTGACCTTCGTCGTGCTGTCCGCGGCCAAGTTGATGTTGCTGCAACTCAAGCGCCGCGAGGGTCGCTGATGCACGCCGCCGAACGCCTGTACCTGTGGCGCAGCCTGAAGAACCGCGCGGCAATGGTGCTGGCCGCCGCCGCGGCCGTGTTCGGCCTGTTCTGGCTGGTATGGATATTGTGGACCACGGTCAGCAAGGGCGTGGCGCACTTGAACGTGGACATGTTCACCATGATGACGCCGCCGCCGGAAGAACGCGGCGGCTTGCTCAACGCCTTCTTCGGCAGCGCGATGATCAGCCTGGTGGCGATGCTCATTGCCGTGCCCATCGGCATCGGCGCCGGCACTTACCTCGCCGAATACGCCAACCACACGCGGCTGGGCAGCGCGATCCGCTTCATCAACGACATCCTGTTGTCGGCGCCGTCGATCGTGCTTGGCTTGTTCGTGTACGCGCTGGTGGTCGTGCCGGCCGGGCATTTTTCCGCGCTGGCCGGTTCCGTGGCGCTGGCCTTCATCGCACTGCCGGTGATTGCGCGCACCACCGACGAAATGCTGCAACTGGTGCCCGGTGCCATGCGCGAAGCGGCGCTGTCGCTGGGCGTGCCGCAGTGGAAGGTCACGTTGCAGGTGCTGTACCGCTCGGCCCTGCCCGGCATCGTTACCGGCGTGCTGCTGGCGCTCGCGCGCATCACCGGCGAAACCGCACCGCTGCTGTTCACCGCCGCCAGCAACCAGTTCTGGAGCACCGATATGAACGCGCCGATGGCCAACGTGCCGATGGTCGTGTTCCAGTATGCGATGAGCCCGTACGAGAGCTGGAATTCCATCGCCTGGGCTGGCGCGTTCATCGTGACCATCTTCGTCCTGCTGCTCGGCATCGCCGCGCGCGCCATCTTGCTGCGCAACAAGGTCGCCCATGATTGACAACCCTGCCCCCGCCAATCGCTCGCCTATGCCGCCTTCGCCTTGGCCGCCGCTTTCGAAGGCACCGTCGCCGCGCGCTTCCGTCGACACCCCGGTGAAGCTGCAGGCCCGTGGCCTCGATTTCTTCTACAATGGCGAACAGGCCTTGCGCGGCGTCGACCTGGCTGTTCCGGAAAACAAGGTGACCGCATTGATCGGTCCCTCGGGCTGCGGCAAGTCGACTTTACTGCGCGTGTTCAACCGTATCTACTCCATGTATCCCGGCCAGGTCGCCCGCGGCGAAGTCACGCTGGATGGCGAAAACATCCTCGACCCGGGGTTTTCGCTGAACCGGCTGCGCAGCAAGATCGGCATGGTCTTCCAGAAGCCGGTGCCGTTCCCGATGTCGATCTACGACAACGTCGCCTACGGCATCCGCCACCACGAATCGCTGTCGCGCAACGTGATGGACGAGCGCGTCGAGGAAGCCCTGCGCCAGGCGGCGATATGGGACGAAGCCAAGGACAAGCTGAAGAAAAATGCGCTCGGCCTGTCCGGCGGCCAGCAACAGCGCCTGTGCATCGCACGCGCCATCGCGCTAAAGCCGGAGGTGCTGCTGTTCGATGAACCCACCTCGGCACTCGACCCGATCGCCACCGGCAAGATCGAGCAGCTGTTTGCCGAGCTCAAGCAGCAGTTCACCATATTGATGGTGACCCACAACATGCAGCAGGCCGCTCGTTGTTCCGACTTCACCGCTTTCATGTACCTGGGCGAACTGATCGAACACGGCGTCACTGAAACCATCTTCACCAAGCCGACCCGGCAGCAGACCGAAGACTACATCACCGGCCGGTTCGGCTGACCACTCGCGAGAACGACCATGCCCAGCGAACACATCGTCAAGAGCTTCGACTCCGAGTTGTCCCGCCTGTATGGCGAAATCAGCCGCATGGGCGACATCGCCTCAGCGCAGCTGGACGCTGCGGTGGACGTGCTGATCCGTCGGGACTCCCGCGCCGCCGAGCGTGTCGTCGCCAACGACATTGCCATCGACGAACTCGAACAGGAAGTCAGCCATGACGTACTGCGGCTGCTGGCGTTGCGGCAACCGATGGCGCGCGA
>JAYSXN010000005.1:0-2613 GCA_043717405.1 Gammaproteobacteria bacterium | reverse complement strand
CAATGCTAGCATCGCCCTCATGAAATCAGCGCCAAACCTCGTTCTCGTCGGACCGATGGGCTCGGGCAAAACGTCCATCGGGCAGCGTCTCGCCGCTGCGCTGCAGCTGCGCTTCATCGATACCGACCAGCAGGTGGAGGAAGCCGCGGGCGCAAGCGTGTCGACCATTTTCGAACTCGAGGGCGAGGCCGGTTTCCGCCGCCGCGAAGCCAGCGCGATTGCCGAGGCCTTGTCAGGCGCGTCACGACTGGTCGCGACGGGCGGCGGCGCAGTGCTGGCCGAGGCCAACCGGCAGTTGTTGCGTGAGCGCAGCTTCGTAGCTTACCTGCGCGTCGGTATCGAACAGCAATTGGAGCGCCTGGCCCGCGATCGCGCGAGGCCGCTGCTGGCCGGGGATGACCGCCATGCGCGGCTGCAGGAGCTCGCGCAGCAACGCGATCGGCTTTATGTCGACGTCGCCGACCTGGTTTTCGAGCCCGGCCAGGCCAGTCTCGCCAGTACCGTGACCCGTCTGCGTGCCGCGGTCGCTACCCAGTGGCTGCGCGGGAACGCGACGTGAGACAGGTCATCCCGGTAGCGCTCGGCGCCCGTGCCTACGAGGTTGTCATTGGAGCGGGACTGCTGGATGGCGATTTGCTGCCAACCCGCGTGACTGGCCGCCACGTCCTGATCGTCAGCGATGACAACGTCGCGCCGCTGTACCTGGCGCGTGTGCAGGCGAGCCTGATCGGCAAGTCTGTGCACACCTGCATCTTTCCGGCCGGTGAACAGGAAAAAACACTGGCCCGTTTTGGCGAGCTCATGAGCGATTTGGCAGGCATGCGCGCCAGCCGTGACGTCACCGTCGTTGCGCTGGGGGGCGGCGTCGTGGGCGATCTCGCCGGCTTTGCCGCGGCCTGCTGTATGCGCGGCGTGCGTCTCGTGCAGGTGCCTACCACCTTGCTGGCCATGGTCGATTCGTCCGTCGGCGGCAAGACCGCCGTGGACCTGCCCAGCGGCAAGAACCTCGTCGGTGCATTCCACCAGCCTGCTGCGGTCATTGCCGACACCACTACGCTGTCGACGCTGCCCGATCGCGAACTACGCGCCGGCCTTGCCGAAGTGGTCAAGTATGGCGCGATTATCGACGCTGGGTTTTTCGCCTGGATCGAGCGCAATGCCGAGCCACTGCTGCGCCGTGACGAAGGCGCGCTCGCTGAAGCGATAGCGCGCAGCTGCCGGCACAAGGCCGCCATAGTTTCGCGCGATGAGCACGAGACCGGCGAGCGGATGTTGCTGAACTTTGGCCACAGCTTCGGCCACGCCATTGAAACCGCGCAAGGGTATGGCGGCCTCCTGCATGGCGAAGCCGTTGCGGTCGGCATGGTGATCGCCGCCAACCTGTCGGCGGCACTCGGCCGCGCGCCGGGGGGCGATGCCCTGCGGCTGGCGGCACTATTGCAAAAGCTGGGTTTGCCCACGCGGCTGCCACCGGGTTTACCTGCCGATGCCCTGCTTGCGCACATGCGCCTGGACAAGAAGTCACTGTCGGGCGTGTTGCGCCTGATCCTGTGGCGCGAGTTGGGCGATGCCGAAGTGGTCGCTGCCGTGCCGGATGAAGCCATAATCGCCGCGCTTATCGCCTGAGCACGGCGCTGCGTCGGCTACACTAGCGGCCCTATGCGACTCCTGCTGCAGCAACGTCCGGCCGCCGGCGAAATCCCCAAGTACGTGCAACTGAGCCTGCAACAGGATCTGCTCGGCGGTTGGCTGCTGCTGCGCGAGGCTGGGCAGATTGGCGGCAAATCCACGCTCAAGCGCGAGCAATTCCTGGAACAGGACGCGGCCTTGCTGGCATTCGAAAAAGCTCGCGACGCACAGATAAAACGCGGCTTCCAGGTCATGTTCGCGCAGGGCGCAAGCGCACCTGGCGCCGCCTCACCGAGTTCGAGGTAACCACATGCATATTGCCAATGATCGATTCCTGCGCGCGCTGCGCCGTGAACCCGTGGACGCGACACCGGTCTGGCTGATGCGACAGGCCGGGCGCTACCTTCCGGAGTATCGTGCCACCCGCGCCAAAGCCGGCAGTTTCATGGCACTGGCAACCAATCCGGAACTTGCCTGTGAAGTAACTCTGCAGCCGCTGGCTCGCTTCGACCTTGATGCCGCCATTCTTTTTTCCGACATCCTGACCATTCCCGATGCGATGGGCCTGGGCCTGAGCTTTGCCGAGGGCGAAGGTCCGCGTTTTGCGCGCCCACTTCGTAACGCAGCCGACATCGCCAGGCTGGCGGTGCCGGACATGGAGGGCGAGCTGCGCTACGTGATGGACGCGTTGCGCCTGATCCGCCGCGAGCTTGACGGCCGCGTGCCATTGATCGGATTTTCCGGAAGCCCGTGGACGCTGGCCTGTTACATGGTCGAGGGCGGCAGCAGTGCCAACTTTGCACGCATCAAGGCCATGGCCTTCAGCGAACCGGCGCTGCTGCATCGCCTGCTGGGCACGGTGACCGACGCGGTGGTCGCGTACCTTTCCGCGCAACGTGCTGCCGGCGCGCAAGCATTGATGGTCTTCGATACCTGGGGCGGCGCCCTGGCTCCGCACCAGTACCGTGAATTCTCGCTGCCCTA
>JAYSXN010000400.1:0-2788 GCA_043717405.1 Gammaproteobacteria bacterium | reverse complement strand
TGACCAGCGCGCCGTGGAGCAGCAAGGCCGCATCGGCGGCGCGACGTGCATCGCGCGGAATGAACACGGTTTGTTGCAGCCTGGACAAGGCGCCGAATACTGGCCAGGCGCGGATATCGTCCTTGGCGATGAAGCAGGCCGGCAACCGGCCACCGAGCAAGGACACGTCCAGGTAGGACAGGTGGTTGCCGATGTAGACAACCTGGCTGCGCGGCGCCGGCTGTCCGCGTACTTCCAGCTTTAAGCCCAGCACGCGGCACATCAGGCGGTGGAACAAACCGGGCAGTGCCAGGGAAACCGGCCCGTGCGTCACCGCCAGCACCAGCCGCTGCAAGGGCACGACGAGCACGATCATCAGCGCCAGGAGCAGGCACTTGGCGGCAACGCGGCATTGCGCGCGCAGTTCTTTCAAGCTTTGACGGGTCGGTCGGCCACGCTTTGCAAGCTTGCCGTCTCCGCCATCGGATGGCGGCCAACCCGTGGCGTGCTGCGCCCCAGGTGCCGCAGGTAGCGTCGCGACAGTTGCCTGGCCGGTAGCACGATGCAGACATCGATGCAGTTGAACTTGTGGTCGATGCTGGCGCCCTCGCCGACGCTGGCGCCTGCGCGCAGATAGCCCTTGATGATCGGCTCCAGCGCAGCCATCGCGCGGCGCGGGTCGACCCGCCGCGCCGGCATGCGGTTCATATCGACACGGTTGGCGGCAAGCGCACGCGGCCGCAGTGCCGGCTCCGCCAGGTGCTGATGATGCAGGAAGGACAGGACTTCGCTCAACGTGTCCGGGTCGGTTCCGCGCAAGCTCGCGCAGCCGAACATCAAGTCGATGCGATGCTCGGCGACATAGGCGGTGATGGCGGCCCACAGCAACTTCAGCACGTGCCGGTTACGGTACTCACGCGCGACGCAGGAACGGCCGAGTTCAAGCAGGCGCAGGTCAGTTTCAAGCAAGGGCGACAGGTTGAATTCGCCGCTGCTGTAGAAACCATCGCTTGGCGAAAGCTGGTCGCGGCGCAACAGACGGTAGGTGCCCACGACGTGCGCCTGTCCCGTGGGATGCGAATGGTCGATGACCACCAGGTGATCCATCAAGGCATCGAAGCGGTCGTGGTCCCGGCGGCTTTCCCGGGTAGCTGCGTCGGCACTGACGCCCCACTCGCCGTAGAAGATGTCGTAGCGCAGGCGCTGCGCGGCGTCGAGCTCGGCCGCGTTGGCCGCGAGACGGACTTCGATACCGGTCGATGGGCCCATCAGCGACGCACGCCTGGTGGAGCGCGGTGAAAAATCTGCGGAAAGGGCGGGGAGGACATGCGGCAGTGTCGCCGCCAACCGCGTGGGTTTCATGAATACGTCCCTACCGGTGCTCAGGTCGGCAGCAGCCGGCTTGCCTCCACCAGGCAGGCAAAGACGAACCCGCCCAGGAAGAACAGGTAGGACAGGCGCAGGAAGCGGTATTTGTAGTGCGCCAGGTAGTAGCCGATGCCATACACATCACAAGCCATGGCCAGGTAGACCGAACCGTCGGCCTTCATGGAGTTGGCTATTTCCATCAGGAAACGTTCCCTGGGCAACTCGGCGAAGTGACCGAAGAACATCAGGTTGAAGCCCCGGGGGAGCGATCCGGCGCCGACGCGCAACGGGCGATACTTCGGCAACACCGCAACCACCGCGAGCAGCAACGCGGTGAAGATGAAGCCGGCCAGGGTCATCATCGCCGGACGCAGGTCCGGGTCGTTGAGCTTGGCCAGCACCATGGTGAGGATGATCGAGGACACGGTGATCAGGATGTTGGCCTTGGTGTCGGCCATCACCGACAGCTGCACGTGATGCTGCTGCATGGTCCGCAACAGCACATCGCCGGTGTTGCGCTCCGGGATGGCTGCGTAGGCGTGCAGCAACGCGGTGTCCTGGTCTGGCGGGGGCATGGCGCGTCCATCGTGGCGATGCGCACAATCATACGCCGCGCCCATGCGCTGCCAATACGGCTGGCAGGCGCGCCCTGACGGGGCGGCTGCAAATTGCTTACACTCGGCAACGACCACGTGGGGACAGGCCATGAATCAAGCCATATCGGTCGCGGTGCCGGGCAACGTGCTGCAGAACATCCGCGCCACTGAAAAACCACTGCTGGTGAAGCAGGGTGCGCTGGTGCGCGGCGGCGAATGAACTTCACGCGTGCCATCGTGCGCGAGCCTGCGCAAAACTTCACGGCCGGACTGACCCGTTTCGACCTGGGCGTGCCGGAATTGGCGCGCGCGCTCGAGCAACATGCCGCTTATTGTACGGCCCTGGAGCAGTGCGGCCTGGAGCTGACGCGGCTGCCGGCTGATCGGCACCATCCGGACTCGACGTTCGTGGAGGACACCGCGGTGCTGCTGCCGGAAGGCGCGATCCTCACCACGCCCGGTGCGCCAAGCCGACGCGGTGAGGTTGCCGCCATCGGTGACGTGCTTGCGCTGCATTTTCCCGCACTTGCTCGCATCGAGTTGCCGGGCACCGTGGATGGCGGCGATATCTGCGTGGCAGGCCGGCGGGTATTGATCGGCTTGTCGGACCGCACCAACGCCGAGGGCGCTGCGCAACTGACGGCTTGGCTGTCCGCGCTGGGGTATTCAACTGCACTGGTGGACATCCGCGCAGTCGGCTCGATCCTGCATTTGAAGAGCGGGCTGACCTGGCTCGGCGATCGGCTGCTGGTCATCGAAGCACTGGCTGGCCACCCAGCGCTCGAAGGGTTGCACTGCGTGCCAGTGGACGCCGACGAGGCTTACGCGGCCAATGCGGTGCGCAT
>JAYSXN010000399.1:0-23098 GCA_043717405.1 Gammaproteobacteria bacterium | reverse complement strand
GGATCTATCACATCGACCGTGGCTACGAAAACATCGAGGAAAAACTCAGCGGCCTCGGCGCGAAGATTCGCCGCGTCGCGGGCTGATCGCCGACCTAGCGCGCCGAGGTGATGCGCATCTCGATGGTTTCGCCGTTCGGCTCGCGCTGCATGATGCGAACCGGCAGGTAGTTTCGGTCCTCCGCCAGCCACAAAGACGTCGCGCGGCCGCCACTGGATTCACGAATGCGATCCACCCGAATCGCTCGCGCCGCCCCCAGCGCCGTGTCCAGGCGCGCGGCTGCCCCGGCGCGGAAAACCTGCGTTTCCAGGGAATCATGGTCGGGAACCAGGTAGCGCAGGTCGCCGGTCTTGCCCGACCCAAGATCTGACATCAACGCGACGGTAATGGCGTTGCGATCCAGTACGCCAGGCTGGTAGGGCGGCGAGAAATGCCGGTCCTTGTCCTGGCTTTCGATGCGGCCGTTGCGCGCATCGACCTGGAAACCCTTGTCTCTTGATTTCCACGCCATCTTCTGACGGAAGCTGTAGGCAACGGTCTCCGGCACCGATCCGTTCCAGCGGATGATGGAGCGCTCGTGGATCGAAACACCGGCGATCGCGGCCAGGCCCTCGCTGCCTTCGGTGTCGGTGCGCAATTCGTAGCGTCCGTTGGCCAGTGGCTGGAAGCTTATCGTCGCCACGCCCAGGCGGGTGCCATTGCGCAGCACCTGGTAGTGCGCGGTATAGGGCGCCGGCGGCGCGGCCAGCGCAACGACAGGCGCCAGCAGGGCCAGGGTCAGTAGTAGCGATCGGTTCATCGGGTGTCCTCGAGTTGGTCTTGGCTATTTAGTGACAATGGAGCAGGGAGTGCGTTCCCCCGCCAGGAAACCTGTTCAGGCGCCAGCCCGATGGTGCCATCGGCGATGGCCTCAACGATCGCCACCAGCAACTTGTGTTCCAGCTGCAGGACGCGCGTGGAAAGTGCCGCGGCAGTTTCACCCGATTCGACGGCAAGCCTCGCCTGGCCGATGACGGTACCCGCGTCCACCTCGACGCTGACCATATGAACGCTGGCGCCATGCTCGCTGTCGCCGGCAGCCAGCGCGCGCGCATGGGTGTCGAGGCCACGGTGCCGCGGCAATAGCGACGGGTGGATATTGATCAGACGCCCGGCATGCCGGCGCACCATGTCCGCGGAAATCAGGCGCATGTAGCCTGCGCAAATGATCAGGTCGGGCTGGCTGGCATCGATGAGATCGAATAACGCGGTGTCAAAATCCGCGCGGCTCCCAAAATCCGTCGGGCGCAGCGCTCTTGCCGGTACGCTGGCGGCGCTGGCTACCTGCAACGCCGCGCATGCGGGCCGGTCGGAAAAAACACCGACGATTTCCGCTTTGATTGCGCCCGATTCCACTGCATCAATCAATGCCCGCAGGTTGCTGCCGCGACCCGAGGCCAGCACCGCGATCCGGCAGCGCACGGTCAGGCGATGGCCACGCGTTCGTTGGCAGCCGCAGGCACGACCTGGCCGATCTGCCAATGCCGAAGGCCCAGGCGTTGCAGGTCGGCGCTGACTGCCGTTACCTGTGACGGCTCCACGACCAGCACGTAGCCAATGCCGCAGTTGAACGTGCGCCACATCTCCGCGAGCGCGACATTGCCTTCGCGCATCAGCCAGTCGAACACCGGCGGCAGCGGCCAGGCGGAGGACTGGATGTCGAGCCCAAGGCCGTCGGGAATGACGCGGATGATGTTCTCGGTCAGCCCGCCGCCGGTGATGTGCGCCATCGCGTGCAGGCTGTGACGTGAAATCAGTTCGAGTACCGGCTTGACGTAGATGGTGGTGGGGGCCATCAGCGCGTCGGCGAGGGACGTCCCGCCAATATCCAGGTCAAGCGGATTGCCGGCGCGTGCCAGGATCTTGCGGACCAGCGAATAGCCGTTGGAGTGCGGGCCGGAGGATGCGATGCCCAGCAGCACGTCGCCGGCGCGGACGCGGCTGCCGTCGATCAGCGCGGATTTTTCCACCGCGCCAACGGTGAAGCCGGCAAGATCGTAATCGCCAGCCGCGTACATGTCCGGCATCTCCGCGGTTTCACCGCCGATCAAGGCGCAACCGGCCAGCTCGCAGCCACGGGCAATGCCGCCGACCACTGCGACGGTGGTGTCCACGTGCAACTTGCCGGTGGCGAAATAATCCAGGAAGAACAGCGGCTCGGCGCCTTGCACGAGCACGTCGTTGACGCACATGCCGACCAGGTCGATGCCGATGGTGTCGTGCCGGTTCAGCTGCTGAGCGAGTTTGAGCTTGGTGCCCACGCCGTCGGTTCCGGAGACCAGCACTGGTTCCCGATACTTGCCCCCCAGGTTGAACAAGGCGCCGAAGCCTCCGAGCCCGCCCATGCATTCCGGCCGGAATGTCCTTTGGACCAGTGGCTTGATGCGTTCGACGACTTCAGCGCCCGCGTCGATATCGACACCGGCATCGCGATAGGTCAGCGGGGAGGAGGGCATGTCGGGTCGCGCTTGGGGTGAACGGCCATTCTACCAGCCATGCCCGTGGCCATCGTTGGACGTGCCTGCCCCAGGTGCGGCACCATGTAGCCCATCGTTTTCGGTGTCCGAACCCATGCAGCCGATAGTTCATTGCGCCATCGCCGCCTTGCTTGCCATCGCAGCCAACATGCCGGCTGCTGGCGCCGAAATAGCCGCCGCCCCGGCGGTTGCCAACGCCGCTGCTGCCGCGACGGTAGTGCCGGCCGGCGCGGCGCCGGTGGCGGCCCCCAGGCCAAAGCCGGTGCGCAACCCGGCCTTCTACACCACCGAGGTCTCGATCGTTTCCCAGAACGCCGGTGAAAAACGCGGCGCGAGCATGCGTGCGCTGGCCCAGGTCATCGTGCGCCTGACCGGTAATCCACAGGCGGCGTCGAACCCGGTGATACGTCGCGGCATGGGCAGCATCGACACGCTGATCCGCGCCTCGAAAGTCCGCCAGGATTCGGAACTGGTCAATGGCGTGCCGGTGTATCGAACCATCCTTGCCTTGGCTTTCGACCCCGACGGCGTCGATGCGTTGATCGCTGGCGCCGGCCTGAAGTTCTGGACCAGCGAACGCCCCAAGCCCATCCTGTGGCTGGCTATCGACGATGGACGCGGGCCGCGCCTGGTCACGGGCCAGCAGACCAACGTGGTCAAGCCGCTGGCGATGCGCGGGCTGGAGCGAGGCATGCGCTTCCTTTTGCCGGCCGGCACGGCAGCTGAAAAAGGGGCGCTCCCTGCCATCGTCCGGCTCGATGCCGCTGCCCTGCAGCCATTGACCTCTCGCTATCGCAATGATGTCCAACTGGTCGGCAAGGTTTACCGGCAGGCGCCGGGCTGGGCCGCCGACTGGGTGATGACCGAGGGCGGCGCCGAGATTGCGCGCTGGTCCTTTGCCGATGCCGATCCACGTCGGGTGATTGCCTCGGGCGTGGACGAGGGCGCGAATGCCTTGGCCAGGCGCGACGGCGTTTACCTCGACACCGGCGTGGCCGGCCTGTACCTGGTGGATATCGGCGGCATCAACGGCGCGGCCGACTACCTGCGCGCCATGGCCTACCTGCAGTCCATTCCCGTGGTTCGCCACGTCATCGCAGTTGAGGCGAATGCGACACAGATGCGCCTGCAACTCGATCTGAGCGTGGGGATGAAAGGCTTTCGCACATTGATGGGCAACAGCGGCGCGCTGCGCGCGGCGGCAGCAACCCAGGACAGCAGCGTCGCCCGATTCGAGCTGCAATGACGCTGCCGTGGTTGCCCAACGCCATCACCATCGCCCGCATGGTGGTGGCACTGCCGTTGCTGTGGTTGCTTATGAACGGTCATTACGCTGAAGCATTCTGGGTGGCCTTGCTTGCCGGCGCCTCGGATGCTGTGGACGGGCTGCTGGCGAAGCGCTTCGGCTGGGTGTCGACGCTGGGCGGCGTGCTCGACCCGATAGCGGACAAATTGCTCCTGAGTGTGTGCTTCTTCGGTCTGTGGTGGAGCCAGGCATTGCCCGCGTGGCTCGTGGTCGTCGTGCTGCTGCGCGATGTGGTCATCCTGGTCGGCGCCTTCGCCTGGTGGCGGCGCATCGGCGCGTTCAAGGCCGAACCATCGGGCATCAGCAAGATGACGACCCTGCTGCAATTACTTCTGGTCGTGCTGGTGCTCGCGCACATGGCGCAGCACGGCTTCGCGTGGAGCTGGGTGCCGCCGCTGATGCTGGCGACAGCGGCCATTACCGTGGTCAGCGGCTTGGACTATGTTGTGCGCTATGGCCGCCGCGCCTGGCGGATCGACAGGGATGGCCCATGAATGAAACCGACACGCGGCGCTGGCAGTGGCTGGCCCTGCTGCTGCTGTTGTGCTTGGCACTGTGGTTGCTGGCACCGATACTGACGCCCTTCGTGATCTCGGCGATGCTGGGCTGGCTTGGGGACCCACTGGTCGATCGCCTGGAGAAGTCCGGTCGCAGCCGCGGCACGGCGGTGTCGCTGGTGTTCGCCGGCATGAGCCTGCTCCTGGCGCTGATCCTGCTGGTGTTGATTCCGATGCTGTGGTCGCAGCTGCAGACGTTGATCGAATCACTGCCGCGGCTGTCGCTGTGGGCTACCCGCCAGGCGGTGCCGTGGTTCGAGAGCCGCCTGCACGTGCGCCTGGCGCCATACATCAATCCCGGCAACCTCATGGCGCTGGTCAGGACGCACTGGCAGGAGGCTGGCGGCATCGCCGCTACGGTGCTTGGCCATGTCTCGCAGTCGGGGCTGGTGTTGTTCGGCATTCTCGCGAACATCGCGCTGGTGCCCGTGCTGACGTTCTACTTCCTGCGCGACTGGGATGAGCTGGTTGCGCGCATTCGCGAGCTGCTGCCGCGTCCTTCCTTGCCCACGGTGTCGCGCCTTGCACAGGAGTCAAATGATGTACTGGGCGGCTTCCTGCGCGGCCAACTGAGCGTGATGGTGTCGCTGGGTGCAATCTATGCACTCGGCCTGTGGGCAGTCGGACTCGACCTGGGCTTACTGATTGGATTCATCGCCGGATTGCTGGCGTTCGTGCCTTACCTGGGCGCTTTCGTCGGCGTCAGCGCAGCCATCATCGCCGCGCTCGTGCAGTACGGCGATGGCATGCACGTGGCGCTGGTTCTGGGCGTTTTCGCAGTTGGCCTGACGCTTGAAAGTTTCGTGCTGGTGCCCTGGCTGGTCGGCGATCGCATCAACATGCATCCGGTTGCGGTGATCTTCGCGGTCATGGCTGGCGGGCAGTTGTTTGGATTCCTCGGCGTGCTGCTGGCCTTGCCCGTCGCGGCGGTGGCCATGGTGCTGCTGCGCTATGGCCACGAGCGCTACACGCGTAGCGGACTGTACGGTGCGCCAGCCGCGCCAATGATCCTCATGCCGGCGAGCTCCGCGCCTGCCAGTGCCGCGGAAGACGGGTGAGTCCGCAGATCCCGCTCGCGCTGAAGTTTCCCGCCGACCAGCACTTCGCCACGTTCCACGGGCAAGCGGAATTGCGCGGCATCGTCGAGGACGTGTCAGCGGGAAGGCGCGAGGACTGGTTGTATCTGGCCGGCGCACCTGCAAGCGGCAAAAGCCACCTGCTGCTGGCTGCATGCGCTGCAGCCACTCAACAGCGCCAGCCGGCGTTTTTTCTTTCGTTGGCCTCAGTGGTCGGTCGCGCGGGCGATGCATTGGCTGGGCGAGCCATGCTTGGCCTGGCCTGCCTCGACAACCTGGATGCCATCGCAGGAAATGCCGACGACGAGGTCGCCGTGTTCCACTTCCACAATGCCTGCCGGCAGGCAGGTGCTCGGGTTATCTACGCAGCCAGCGCGAATCCAGCCGTGTTGCCGTTCACGCTGCCGGACCTGGTGTCGCGACTGGAACAATGCACGCGTCTGGTGCTCGAGCCGCTGGACGAATCTGGCCGCCGCACCGCCTTGCGCTTGCGCGCCGGCCGGCGCGGCCTTGAGCTTGACGACAGCGTGCTCGACTACCTGTTCCGCCGCATCGGGCGCGACCTCGGGACGCTCACGCTGTTGCTGGATCGACTCGACCGCGCCAGCTTGGCGGCGCAACGACGGATCACCGTGCCCTTCCTGCGGCTGATCCTGGATGCGCCGGACGGGCCGCCGCGCTAATCAGTTTGCAGCAAGGCTTGCCTGCAGTTCCTCGAGCCTTTGCAGCGTGCCGACATCGCTCCATCGTCCGCGGTGGTGCTCAGCGCTGGCCTGCCTGTTCCGGATAGCCGCGTACAGCAGCGGCGCCAGTTTGAAGCGAGGCGGCTCCAGCTCGCTACCGGGCGCGCCACCTATGACCTGGCGCCAGTCGCGCAGGATTTCCGGACGGTAAACACCAATGCCGGAATAAGTCAGGCGATTGTTTTCATTGGTGCCAAGCGCGCCGTTTTCGTCGATAGAAAAATCGCCGCGTGGATGCTGCAATGGATTGTATACCAGCACCAGGTGCGCCAGGCCAGCAGGTTGCCGCGGCAGGTGGTGCAAGTCGAAATCGGTCCAGATGTCGCCGTTGATTGCGGTGAAGGGCGCCTCACCCAGCAACGACAGCGCGTGCAACATGCCGCCCCCGGTTTCCAGCGGCTCCGGCCCCTCATGCGAGTAATGCAGGCGCAGACCCCAGCGCGAGCCATCGCCCAGGGCTGGTTCGAAACATTGCGCCAGCCATGAAATGTTGATGACCACGTCGCGATAGCCGGCTGCGCCAAGTTTTTCCAGGTGCCAGGCGATCAGCGGTTTGCCTCCGGCCATCACCAGCGGCTTGGGCGTGTGTCCGGTCAGCGGGCGCATGCGCTCGCCCTTGCCCGCGGCAAATATCAGCGCACGCATCGATCACACCGTCTGGTCATGCCGAGGGTAGGCGGATGTCGCGTTCGCCCAGCGCGCGTTCGATCAGGTCGATGAGCGGGGCGGTTTCCGGATACTGGCGGCCGACATCACACGTGTAGCGCCACACCAGCGGCAAGTCCTGCAGGTACCCGGCCTTGCCGTCGCGGTACCACAGGCGGCAGAAGATGCCGAGCACCTTGATGTGGCGCTGCACGCCCATCAGGTCGAAGCCGCGACGAAAGGTGGCGGCATCCACGCGCGTCAGGCCCGCCTCGACCAGGTGCAGCCGATAGGATTCGGCCCATTCGTGCACGCGCTGCGCCGGCCACTCGATGTAACAGTCACGTAGCAGCGATACCAGGTCGTAGGTCACCGGGCCGCGCACGGCATCCTGGAAATCGATGATGCCGGGGTTGCCGGTCGGCACGACCAGCAGGTTGCGCGAATGGTAATCGCGATGCACGAAGACCTGCTCCTGGCGAATCGCGTTGGCGGCGAGCTCGCGAAAGGCCAACTCGATCACGTCCCACTGGTCGCAGTCCGGCGTCCAGCCCAGGTGGCGCTGCAGCAGCCACTGCGGCATCAATTCCATCTCGGCGAGCAAGCGCCCCGCGTCGTATTGGGGCAGGCCATCGCAATCCGCGCGAGTCTGCATGACCAGCAGTGCGGCCAGCGCATCGGCATACAGCGCGTCGGCGCCCCCGGCTTGCAGCTCGGGCAGATACAGGCGCTCGCCAAGATCGGACATCAGCACGAAGCCTTGCTCCGCATCGGCCGCGCGGATCGCCGGTGCATTGAGCCCCACGCGGCACAGCCGCGCAGCAATGTCCAGCCAAGGACCGATGTCTTCACGATTGGGCGGCGCGTCCATGACGATCCATGAACGCCCCCCGGATTGGGCACGCCAGTAACTGCGGAAGCTGGCGTCCGCCGATGCCGACGTCAGCTGCACGCCCTCATCGCCCAGGGCTTCGCGCGTCCAGGCCAGTCGTTCCAGCTCGCGCGTCGGCAGTGTCATTGATTGTTCCGGCTACAAAATGGACCGCCGGAGTATGACCGAAGGCCCGGCGCCCAGCGAAGTCCAGCCGGTGAGCTATGGCAATATGGGCGACCGTTTTCTGCCTGGCCGTTCATGATCTCAGTGATCCCCGTCATCCTTTCCGGCGGCTCCGGCACGCGCCTGTGGCCCTTGTCCCGGGAATCGCACCCCAAGCAATTCCTGCCGCTGCTCGGCGAGCGATCCCTGTTGCAGATGACCTGGCTGCGCTTGCACGGCCTGCCTGGCGCGCAGTCACCGCTGGTAGTGGCCAACGAAGAGCATCGGTTCATGGTTGCCGAGCAGTTGCGCCAGGTGGGCGCAACGCCGATGGCACTGATCCTGGAACCGGTTGGCCGCAACACCGCCCCAGCCATCGCCGTGGCTGCGCTGAGCGCGATGGCCGGAGGCGCGGATCCGGTGCTTCTGGTGCTGCCTTCCGATCACGTGATAGCCGATGAGGCCGCGTTCCGGGCCGCCGTGATGCAAGCGTTGCCGGCGGCGGAGGCCGGCAGCCTGGTGACTTTCGGCATCGTGCCCACCGCGCCCGAAACCGGCTACGGGTACATCAATGCCGCTACCGGCGAAGGTGTGCGCCCGGTGCTCGCGTTCGTCGAAAAACCCGATGCCCTGACCGCTGAGCGCTACCTGGCCAGCGGCGAATATTTCTGGAACAGCGGCATGTTCGTGTTCCTGGCCTCCCGCTATATCGAGGAGTTGCAGCGCAACCAGCCTGGAATGGTCGCACTTGCGCGCGAAGCGCTGGCCAAGTCCACCCGCGATGCAGATTTCCTGCGGCTGGATCCGGCGTCGTTCGCGGCTTGCCCGGCTGACTCGATCGATTACGCGGTGATGGAAAAAACCGACCGCGCCGCGGTGCTGCCCATCGACGTGGGCTGGAATGACGTTGGCTCCTGGTCGGCGCTATGGTCGGTGGTCGAACAGGACGGCCAGGGCAACGCGCACCGCGGCGACGTGATTGCGCGCGATTGCCACGACACGCTCGTGGTCAGCGACAAGCGTCTGGTGGCATTGATCGGCCTGTCCGACATGGTGGTGATAGATACCGATGATGCCGTGCTGGTCGCGCACAAGGACCGCGTGCAGGAGGTCAAGGACATTGTTGCCACGCTTAAAAAATCGCAGCGGCCGCAAGTGACTTGGCACCGCAAGGTGTACCGGCCATGGGGCAGCTACGACGGCATAGACAGCGGCGAGCGCTTCCAGGTAAAGCGCATCGTGGTCAAGCCCGGCGCATCGCTCAGCCTGCAGATGCACCATCATCGGGCCGAGCACTGGATCGTGGTCCGGGGCACCGCGCAGGTGACCTGCGGCGAGAAGGTGTTCCTGCTTGCGGAAAACGAGAGCACCTTCATACCGCTGGGCAGCCGCCATCGCCTGGCCAACCCTGGCAAGCAACCGCTCGAGCTGATCGAAGTCCAGTCCGGCAGCTACCTGGGCGAGGACGACATTGTCCGCTATGAGGACGTCTATGGGCGCAGTCCGGCATAACCAGCGAGCTTCGCGGCATGGTCTGCGTCATGCGAAATCAGCCCCGGTTGCGCCTGGCTTGTCGCCGAAATCGCGTCAATCATTCTTGCCAGCTGCACATTTGAAAGAGGAAAATGCCGCCGATGTCAGCACTGCCCACGCTTGAAAATGCCCGGATTGGAATCGTCGGCCTCGGCTATGTCGGGTTGCCACTGGCGGTGGAGTTCGGCAAGCGCTCCGACACGCTGGGATTCGACGTTCACGCCGCGCGAATCGCCGCCCTGCGCGAGGGCATCGACAGCACCTGCGAGGTGTCCTCCGCGGAACTTGCGGAAAGCTCGCGACTGCGCATGAGTACGGATCCTGCAGACCTGCGCGAGTGCAACGTCTTCATCGTCACCGTGCCGACGCCGATCGATGCGGCCAAGCGCCCGGACCTGCGCCCACTCGAGTCGGCCAGCCGCACCATCGGCAAGGTGCTCAAGCCTGGCGACACCGTCGTCTACGAGTCCACCGTCTACCCGGGCTGCACGGAGGAAGTGTGCGTTCCCATCCTCGAGCGCGAGTCGGGCCTGGTTTACAACAAGGATTTTTTCGCCGGCTACAGCCCGGAGCGGATCAACCCGGGCGACAAGGAACATCGCGTCACCAGCATCCTCAAGGTCACCTCAGGATCGAATCCGGAAGTCGCGCGCTTCGTTGACGCGCTGTACGGATCCATCATCAGCGCCGGCACGCACATGGCCAGTTCGATCAAGGTTGCCGAAGCGGCGAAGGTCATCGAAAACACCCAGCGCGACGTCAACATCGCGCTCGTCAATGAGCTGGCGCTGATCTTCAACAAGATGGACATCGACACGCTGGAAGTGCTCGAGGCGGCCGGCACGAAATGGAATTTCCTGCCATTCAGGCCTGGCCTGGTCGGCGGCCATTGCATCGGCGTTGATCCGTACTACCTGACGCACAAGGCGCAGGAGCTCGGTTACCACCCGGAAGTCATCCTCGCCGGGCGCCGCATCAACGACGGCATGGGCAGCTTCGTGGCGACGCAGGTGCTGCGCCTGATGGCGCAGCGGCGGATCAACGTGGTCGGTTCGCGCATTTTGGTGCTGGGCCTTGCCTTCAAGGAAAATTGCCCGGACCTGCGCAACACGCGCGTGGTCGATATCGTTACCGAACTGCAGCAATACCATGCGCAGGTCGACGTGCATGACCCGTGGGTCAATCCGGACGACGCTGCCCACGAGTACGGCATCACGCCGGTGCAGGCGCTCGAGCCGGGCAGCTACGACGCGGTGATCATTGCGGTTGGCCATCGTGAATTTGCGCAGATGGGCGCGGACGGCCTGCGCGCGCTGGGCAAGCCCGGCGCGGTGCTTTACGACGTGAAGTACGTGCTGCCGCTGGCCGACGTGGACGGGCGCCTGTGATGGGCAAGCGCATCCTGGTCACCGGCACCGCGGGGTTCATCGGTTCATCGCTGGCCATCAAGTTGCTGGAACGCGGCGACGAAGTCATCGGCCTCGACAACCTCAACGACTACTACGACGTGCAGCTCAAGCGCGCGCGGCTGGCGCGCTTCATGGAGCATCCTGGCTACACGCACGTGCATGCCGATCTCGCCGACCGTGCTGCGGTCGAGGCCGTGTTTGCAACGCACAAGCCGCAGCGGGTGGTCAACCTGGCCGCGCAGGCGGGCGTGCGCTACGCCGCGGAAAACCCGCATGTGTATGTATCGAGCAACGTGACCGGCTTCCTGCATGTCCTGGAAGGCTGTCGGCACAACGGGGTCGAGCACCTGGTGTTCGCCTCGACCAGTTCCGTATACGGCGCCAACACCCGCATGCCTTTTTCCGAGCACCACTCCGCCGAGCATCCGCTGACGCTGTACGCGGCAACCAAGAAAGCCAACGAGATGATGGCGCACAGCTACGCCAACCTGTTTGGCCTGCCCTGTACCGGCCTTCGATTCTTTACCGTGTACGGCCCTTGGGGCCGGCCGGACATGGCCCTGTTCCTGTTCACCCGCGCGATCCTTGCCGGCGAGCCACTGCCGGTGTTCAACCACGGCAAGCACAAGCGCAGCTTCACCTTCATCGACGATATCGTCGAGGGCATCATGCGCACGCTCGACCACGTGGCGGCCGCGGATCCTGCCTGGAATGGCGACCGGCCGGACCCTGCGCGCAGCAAAGCGCCTTACCGCATATTCAACATCGGCAATGAAAACCCGGTCGAGCTGTTGCGCTACATCGAGGTACTCGAGCAGCGGCTGGGCCGAAAAGCCATCCTCAACATGCTGCCACTGCAGGCGGGCGATGTGCCCGATGCCGAAGCCGACGTGGCCGAACTCATCCAGGCGGTCGGCTACCGGCCGTCGGTGTCGGTCGAGGAGGGTATTGGCCGCTTCGTGGATTGGTACCAGTCCTATCACCACGCTTGATCGCCGCGCCAGTGGCGGCCCGGAATGTGCCCAATACTGGCGGCATCTTGGGCAACGGCCGCCGCAGCCGCTAGAATGAGACTTGTCTCAAGCTGCGATCCGCCCTGCTGATGATTCCCGCCACGACCCTGACCCACCTCGACCGCCTCGAGGCCGAGAGCCTGCACATCCTGCGCGAGGTGGCGGCCGAGTTCCGCAACCCGGTGATGCTGTACTCCATCGGCAAGGACAGCACGGTACTGCTGCACCTGCTCAAGAAAGCCTTTCATCCATCGCGGCCGCCCATTCCGCTGCTGCACGTGGATACGACGTGGAAGTTCCGCGAGATGATCGCCTTCCGCGACGAGGTGGCGCGCAGCAATGACCTGGATCTTCGCGTGCACATCAACGCCGATGGCGTCCGCCGCGGCATCGGCCCGATCAGCCACGGCGCCACCGTGCACACCGACGTGATGAAGACGCAGGCGTTGAGGCAGGCGCTGGATGCCGGCGGCTATGATGCCGCGATCGGTGGCGCACGCCGTGATGAGGAAAAATCCCGTGCGAAGGAACGCGTGTTTTCGTTCCGCAGCGAGCAGCATCGCTGGGACCCGAAGAACCAGCGGCCGGAATTGTGGAGCCTGTACAACACACGCATCCACGCCGGCGAGAGCGTGCGCGTGTTCCCAATGTCCAACTGGACCGAACTCGACGTCTGGCTGTACATCTTCAGGGAGGAAATCGCGGTGGTGCCGCTGTACTTCGCGAAGCCGCGCCCGGTCGTCGAACGTGATGGCGGCCTGATCCTGGTGGACGACGATCGCTATCCCTTGCGCGATGGCGAAACTCCAATGATGAAACAGGTGCGTTTCCGCACCCTCGGCTGCTACCCGCTGACCGGCGGCTTCGAGTCCGACGCCGATACCTTGGAAAAAATCATCGCCGAGATGCTGGTCGCGCGTACTTCCGAGCGCCAGGGCCGGCTGATCGACAACGACCCGTCGGCATCGATGGAAAAGAAAAAGCAGGAAGGCTACTTCTGATGAACGCACCGGTCGATATCGCCGTTTACCTGCGCCAGCACGAAGCGCGTCCGCGCCTGCGCTTCATCACCTGCGGCAGCGTCGATGATGGCAAGAGCACGCTGATCGGGCGCCTGCTCTATGAGAGCAAGAACCTGTTCGACGACCAGTTGAACGCGCTGGAGCGCGACAGCCGGCGGCATGGCACGCAAGGGGCGCGGATCGATTACGCGCTGCTGCTCGACGGCCTTGACGCCGAGCGCGAGCAGGGCATCACCATCGATGTGGCGTACCGGTATTTCAGCACCGACGAGCGCAGCTTCATCGTCGCCGATTGCCCCGGGCACGAGCAGTACACGCGCAACATGGCCACTGGCGCGTCTACTGCCGATGTCGCAGTAGTGCTGGTGGACGCGCGCAAGGGCCTGCTGACGCAGACCCGCCGGCATAGCTACATCGCAGCGCTGTTTGGCATCCGTCACGTGGTGCTGGCAGTCAACAAGATGGATCTTGTTGGCTACGCGCAGGAAACATTCGATGAAATCGCGCAGGCTTATGCCGAGTTGGCCGCAACACTCGGCATTCCGGAAGTAACCGCCATTCCCTTGTCCGGCCTGGTTGGCGACAACGTCGTAACGCGTTCGGTGGCGATGCCCTGGTATCACGGTCGCGCGCTGCTCGAGCATCTGGACCAGGTGGATGTGGAACGCGCCGACGACGCCCGACTTTCGTTCCGCATGCCGGTGCAATGGGTGTGCCGGCCATCGCAGGACTTCCGCGGATTCACCGGCCTGGTTGCGGCCGGTCAAGTGAAGATCGGCGACGAGCTCATCAGCGCGAGCTCCGGGCGCTCCTCGCAGGTGACTTCACTGGCGATAGGCGAAAACGCCGTCGCTTCGGCGCAGGCTGGCCAGTCGGTGCTGCTGACCTTGCGCGACGAGATCGATGTCAGTCGCGGCGATGTCCTGGCCTCGGCTTCGACGCCGCCGCCGGTGTCGGACCAATTCGGAACCCACTTGCTGTGGATGGGTGACGAGCCCTTGCTGCCGGGCCGCAACTACTGGATGAAGCTCGGCACGCGCACGGTTGGCGCGCAGGTTACCGAGATCAAGTACAAGGCCGACATCAACACCCAGGAACACATTGCCGCCAAACGGTTGCTGCTCAACGAAGTTGCCGCGTGCAACCTCAGCCTGGACCAGCCGATCGCATTCGAAAACCATGCCGACAACCGCGAACTGGGCAGCTTCATCCTGATCGACCGGCAGACGCTGGCAACGGTTGCCTGCGGCACCATCGACTTCGCGCTGCGCCGCGCCGCCAACGTGCATTGGCAAGCGCTCGACGTCGACCAGAGCGCGCGCGCGGCGCTGAAGGGCCAGGCGCCTGCGTGCCTTTGGTTTACCGGATTGTCCGGCTCTGGCAAGTCAACGATCGCCAACATGGTCGAGAAACGCCTGATCGCCTCCGGCCATCACACCTATCTGCTCGATGGCGACAACGTGCGCCATGGCCTCAATCGCGACCTGGGTTTCAGCGATGCCGATCGCGTTGAAAACATCCGCCGTGTGTCGGAAGTCGCGCGCCTGATGGTGGATGCGGGCCTGATCGTGATCGTGTCATTCATCTCGCCGTTCCGCAGCGAGCGGCGGATGGCGCGCGAGATGTTCCGCGCGGGGCAGTTCATCGAGGTGTTCGTCGACACCCCGATCGAGGTCTGCGAACAGCGCGACGTGAAGGGGCTGTACGCGAAGGCGCGCGCTGGCGAGATTCCAAACTTCACCGGCATTGATTCGCCTTACGAGGTGCCCGAGGCCGCCGAGATCGTGCTGCACACCGTCGACCAGCCGGTGGACCGGCTGGCGCAGGCAGTAGTGGACCGCGCGCTGCGCTGAATTTTCTCAGCAGCAGCCGTGCTCGCCGTAGGCCGGTTCGCCGGCGGCTACGGCAACGCCCCGGGTCAGCCCTTTCTCACTGGCCTCGTAATGGTCCGCGAGCACGCGCGCAACCACGCAGGTCACCCGCTTGCCGGTCGGAATGTGCAGGAATTCATTCGGCCCGTGCGCATTGGAATGCGGCCCGAGCACGCCGGTGATCATGAATTGCGCGCCTGGGAATTTTTCGCCGAGCATGCCCATGAACGGAATGGTGCCGCCTTCGCCCATGTACATGGCCGGTGCGCCGAAAAACTCCTGGCTGGCGGTGTTGACCGCCTCTTCGAGCCACGGCGCGAGCGCCGGCGCGTTCCAGCCGGTCGAGGCTTTTTCAACATCGAACTCGACGCGCGCTCCGTACGGCGGGTCCCTGGTCAGGACCTGCTTGAGCAACTCACTGGCGACCTTCGGGTCGAGCGTTGGCGGCAGGCGCAGGCTCAGCTTCACCGAAGTGAACGGACGCAACACATTGCCGGCGTTGGACAGCGAGGGCATGCCATCGCTGCCGGTGATCGACAGCATCGGCCGCCAGGTGCGGTTCAACACCATATCGGTCAGGTCCTCCGACATCGGCACCATCCCCGGCAGGAACGGGAATTTGTCGAAGACATCATTGCCCAGCACCTGCGCGGCGCGCGTGGCTTGCTGCAGGCGCTGCTCCGGCACCTCCACGCTGAGCCCGTCGATCAATATCTTGCCGGTAGTCTCGTCCTCCAGTCGCGACAACAGCTGGCGCAGGATGCGGAAACTCGAGGGCACGATGCCGGAGGCATCGCCGGAATGCACGCCTTCGCTGAGCACCGACACCTTGAGGTTGCCACCTGCGAGCCCGCGCAGCGAAGTGGTGCACCACAACTGGTCGTAGTTGGCACAGCCGGAATCAAGGCAGACCACCAGGGAAGGTCTACCGATGCGCGCGGCGAGGTGATCGACGTAGAAGGGCAGGTCGTAGCTGCCTGATTCCTCGCACGCCTCGATCAGCACGACGCAACGGCTGTGCGGCAGACCCTGCTCCTGCAGCGCGCGGATTGCAGTGAGCGAACCAAAAATTGCATAGCCGTCATCGGCGCCGCCGCGCCCGTACAATTTGTCATCGCGTAGCACTGGCTTCCAGGGGCCGAGGTCTTCGGCCCAGCCGGTCATTTCAGGCTGTTTGTCCAGGTGGCCGTAAAGCAGGACGCAATCGTCGCCGTGGCCGTCGATCTCGATGAAGATCAGCGGAGTACGCGCCGGCAGGCGCACCACTTCGACCTTCATGCCGGCGATCGGCTGCTTGCGCGCCCATTCAGCGAGCATTTCCGTCGCCACGTCCATGTGACCGTGTTCCTGCCATTGCGCATCGAACATGGGCGACTTGTTGGGGATGCGAATGTATTCGACCAGTCGCGGGACGATGTCGCCATCCCAGGCGTCACTGATGAAGGCAGTGGTCTTGGCGGTATCCATTTGGCGCGCATCTCCGAAGTCTGGCCTCGATTCTAACGGACTGCTTCGGAAAAGGCTGACCCTGCGGTGAGCCGGATGCGCAGTCATCCATGCGTGGTGCACTGATGCCCGCGCTACACCGGCACCACGACACTGGCTGCACCGACGCGGCATCGGCCGTGCGGGAACCCATCCAACCAACGGAGTACGCCCATGAAACCGATCAAGCTGGTCCTGAAGTCGCTCGTCCTGTCCGCTCTGCTCTTCAGCTCCGCGCATGCCGCTGGTGAGCGCGTGAATATCAACACCGCCGATGCGCCTACGCTTGACCGCGTGTTGTTCGGCATCGGTCCGTCCAAGGCCGAGGCCATCGTCTCCTATCGCAAGGCGAACGGTGCGTTCCGCAGTGCCGACCAGTTGGCCTCGGTAAAGGGCATCGGATTGTCCACGATCGAGAAAAACCGGGATCGCATCGTCGTCGCTGGCGGCGCGGCTGCACCCGTCGCCACCGTTCGCCCTGGCGTCAAGCCGGCCGCGCTTGCCCATCCGGTGAAAGCGCACTGAGCAAAACCGGCGGGCGCGTCGCCGTTGCGCTGCGCGCCCACGTCCACGGTAATCTGCGCGTCGCGCCAGGGGACAGGACCATGTCACTGCAGCCAAAATCCCGAGCCGCCACTGCCTCCGAGCCTGGGTTGGCAGGCGAGGAGTCGACCCATTTCATCACCATCGCCACGTTATTCAGGCGCCCGCTATTCACCGACCCGGACGCAGCGCGCGCAGTGTCGCGCATGCAGGACGAGACTGGGCTCTGGCTGCAATCACGCTGCCTGGCATGGGTGCTCATGCCCGACCGCTGGCAGGGCCTCATCGTGATGGCGCCTGGCGACTCGACCGAACTGCTGGTACGCCGATTCAAGGCGATCAGCGCGCGTGCCGTTGCAGCGCGGTTCCGCGTCAACGGCTGGCTGTGGGCAAAAGGGTTCCACCAGCGCGAGCTGTTGGCAGAGGAAGATTGCATCGCAGTTGCGCGCCATCTCGTTGCCAATCCGGTACGCGCTGGGCTGGCATGTTCAGTGGGCGCCTATCCGTACTGGAACGCTGTCTGGCTGTAAGCGCTGATGGCTTCTGGCCGCGCGCGTGGGCTTGCCGGCCCGGCCCGGCGCCAACACAATAAGCCCATGCTGATCACTTACATCCCCGCCAACGAATATCGCCGCGAGCGCTGGAAGAATGGGCTCGGCTGGACGCGCGAGATTCATCGTGGGCCAGGCGACGCCGAGGCATGGGATTGGCGCGTCTCGATAGCGGAAGTTGAAAAGGATGGACCGTTTTCATCGTTCGAAGGCGTTGAGCGTGAGCTGGTGTTGCTTGCCGGCGAAGGCATGCGCCTGCACTTTGAAAATGGCGAGCTGGTTGACCTGGCCCCGCCGCACGGACGGGTAAGGTTTCGTGGGGAAGCCGCGGTGCGGGCGGAACTTCTCTCAGGCCCCACCCAGGATTTCAACCTGATGTGGCGCCGCGACCGCGTCAATGCCACGTTGCTGCATCGTCCACTGGTCGGGCCGATGCTGTTTTTTGCCGAGGCCGACGTGCGCTGGGCGGTGCACGTGCTCAGTGGGCGCGCGATGTTCAAGGACCAGGCGGAAAAAGTATTGATGGAGCGGGGCGACACGGCGTTGATCGAGCCTGAAGGGGAGGGCGGCAATCGCGTCATCCTGGAGGGCGGCGGGGAGTTGCTGCTTGCGCGCATAGAAGCGATCCTGACGCCTGCTCCGCCGCAAGTGCACTACGAAGCGCCCGAGTCCACCTGATGCGGCATTGCGCTTGCGTTGCGTGGATCAGTCGCGATCATCCCGGGTGAACACTGCATCGCCTTCAAGCTTTACCGGGAAGCACACGGTCGGCTGGTAGGCCGGCGGACTCAATGCCGCGCCGGTGCGCAGGTCGAAGCGGGCGCCGTGCCGGAGGCACTCGATCTCGTAACCTTCGATAGGCCCACCGGCGAGTTCGCCGCCGTCGTGCGTGCAAACATCCTCGATGGCGTACAGCTCGCCGTCGATGTTGAACACCGCGATCACCGTGTCGCGATCATAGGCAATGCGGAATTCGCCCGGCAGCAGTTCGGAACGTCCGCAGACGCGGATCCAGTCAGCCATCAGCTGCCACCTGCAGGAATTTTTCCAGCACCTCGAAGCGCAGGTCTGGGCGTTTGGGCAGGCCGAAACGCGGGTCGCCGTAAGGAAACGGCTTGCGCTCGCCGGTGCGCACGTAGCCGCGGCGCTCGTAGAAAGCAATCAACTCATCGCGCACGTCGATGACCGTCATGCGCATGCGCGGACACCGCCATTGGTTGGCAACGATGCGCTCGGCTTCGGCAAGGACACCCTTGCCAATGCCGCCGCCCTGCATGGTCGGGTCAACCGAGAACATGCCGAAATACCCGGCGCCATCCTCGACGGCCACATGCGCGCAAGCCAGCAGGCGGCCGTCGCGTTCAGCCAGAAGCACCTGGCTTTGCGGTCGCGCAAGGATCGACTCGATGTCATCGGCGCCGGTGCGCCGCCCGTCCAGCAGGTCCGCCTCGGTGGTCCAGCCCGCACGGCTCGCCTCGCCTCGGTAAGCCGACTCTACCAGTGCCACCACCGCGTCTATGTCGGCAGGCGTGGCCGCACGGAAAAGCAGCGGTGCATCAGCTGCATTCATGCCAGCAGGCGCCGCACTTTATGCAGCGCGGAAACCAGCGCATCGATCTCATCGAAAGTGTTGTAGAACGCCAGCGATGCGCGGCAGGTCGCAGGCACTCCGAAGCAAGCCATCAGCGGATGCGCGCAATGGTGGCCCGAACGCACGGCGATGCCTTCCAGGTCGAGCAAGGTCGCCAGATCGTGGGCGTGCGCTCCCTCTACCAGGAACGACAACACCGCGGCCTTGTCCGGCGCCTGCCCTAACAGGCGCAGCCCGGGCACCGATTGCAGGGCGGCCGTGGCATGGGCGAGAAGCTGCTGCTCGCGCGCATGCACGTGGTCCATGCCCAGTGCTCGCAAGTAGCGCACGGCTTCACCCAGACCGATAACGCCGGCGATATTGGGGGTGCCGGCCTCGAACTTGTGCGGCGGCTCGTTGTAGGTGGTTTTTTCGAAACTGACTTCGCGGATCATTTCGCCGCCGCCAAAGAACGGCGGCATCGCCTGCAAAAGCTCGCGCCGCGCCCACAACGCGCCCGTCCCGGTCGGGCCAAGCATCTTGTGCCCGGTGAAGGCGTAGAAATCACAGCCGATGGCGGCGATGTCCACGCCGCGATGTGGCACTGCCTGGGAACCATCGATGACGGTGATGATTCCGCGCCGGCGTGCATCACGGCAAATCGAAGCGACCGGATTGACCGTGCCGAGCACGTTGGAAACATGGGTCAGCGCCAGCAGCTTGACCTGCTCGGTCATTTCCTTGCGCAAACTGTCGAGGTCCAGCTCGCCGGCGGGCGTGACATCGATGACGCGGATCACCGCACCGCAGCGCTCGGCGATCAACTGCCACGGAACGATGTTGGCGTGATGCTCCATGCGCGTGATCAGGATCACCTCTCCCGGCTTCAGCGTCGGCAACGCATGACTGTAGGCGACCAGATTCAGTGCCTGGGTTGTGCCGGAAGTGAGCACCAGTTCATCGGCGCGGACATTGACGAATTCGGCAAGCAGCGTGCGCGCAGCTTCGTAGGCCTCGGTGGCCTCCATGCCGAGCGCATGCACGGCCCGCGATATGTTGGCGTTGTGTTCGCGATAGAAGGACGCCACCGCATCAATGACGGCCGCCGGTTTCTGCGAGGTATTCGCGGAGTCGAGATAGACCAGCGGCTTGCCATGCACCTGCCGGGACAGGATCGGGAAATCGCTGCGCACGCGTGCCCAGTCCGGTGCTGGAGCGGCCACTTTTGTCGCCACGTTCATGCCTCGGGATCCAGCTGCGCCAGGCGCGCTTCCAGCCGCGGCGACAGCGCTTCCATCAGCGCGAGATCACCGGTTGAAGCGAGCGCTTCGCGGCAAAATGCCAGGGTCAGCAATGCGCGTGCCTGCGCAAGTGGAATCCCGCGGCTGCGCAGGTAAAACAACGCGGTTTCATCCAGGCGCCCTACAGTCGCGCCGTGCGCCGCCTTGACCTCGTCGGCATGGATCTCCAGCACCGGCTGGGTATCGATCTCCGCGCTTGCCGATAGCAGCAGGTTCTTGTTCGACAGCGAGGCGTCACTGCCATCGGCACCGGCGTGGATGACGATGCCGCCGTGGAAGGCGACGTGGCCGCGGTCGGCCGCCAGCCCGCGCCAGAGCAGCTGGCATCGGCTATCGCCGCCGCGATGGGCCACATCCAGTTGCAGGTCGACATGGCGGCGACCGCCGGCCAGCAGCGCGCCGCCAGAGGTGAACGCGCATCGCGCACCGGTGAGCTGCACGTCGATCTCATGGCGCGACAGGGCCGCGCCGAGTTCGAGGTCGACGCGCTGGTAGCGCGCGTCATCGCCGAGTGCAGCCTGCACGCGAGTGACCAGGGTTGCGCCATCATCCTCGTCCTGCAGGCGAGCGTGGACCAGCGTAGCGCCAGCGCCTACGCCAATTTGCAACAGGTGATTGGCCAGGTGCCGGTGCGCGCCCAGCGCGAGGTGATGCTCGATCAGTTGCAGCCGTGCCCCGGTGGCGACTTCAACGCAGTGCTGCAGGTGCATGGCGATGTCGGCTTGTGCCGGCGTGCTGACGAACACCAGGTGCACCGGCACCATGAGCTGTACACCAGGTGCGACAGATATCTGCACGCCTTGCGTCGCGAGCGCGGCGTTGAGCTGCGTGAAGGTGTCGCCTGGGCTGATGGTGCCAGTGCCAATGCCAGTGCCAGTGCTGGGCGCGCGCGGCAGTGAATCGCGCACATCGACGCTCAGTCCATCAGCCAATCCGGACAGGTCGCACAGCGCGGGCTCATGGTGGCCATTGACGAATACGATGCGCGGCGACGGAATATCGGCCAGCGCTGCCGGATGCACCAGCGGCGCCTCCGCGCGCAGCACGAAGCTGCGCGCCGACAGCGCGCGCAAGCCGGTGTACTTCCAGCGTTCATGGCGTTGCGTCGGCAGGCCGGCGTCGACTGCGCCGCGCATTGCCGCCATGCGCATCGAGGCGGCGTGCGATGACATCGGCTGCGTTGCGCCGGGCAGCGCCTCGAAGGCAGCCTGCAAGGAGTCGAGCAAAGCGCTCATGGCGCGATCCGGTCCTTGACCCAGGCGTAGCCATGTTGCTCGAGCTCGCGCGCAAGCTCCGGGCCGCCGCTTTCAACGATGCGGCCGTCGGCAAGCACGTGCACGAAGTCCGGCTTGATGTAGTCGAGCAGGCGCTGGTAATGCGTGATGACCACCAAAGCGCGATGCGGCGCGCGCATGAGGTTGACGCCCTCGGCGACCAGGCGCAGTGCATCGATGTCCAAGCCGGAGTCCGTTTCATCGAGTACCGCAAGCTTGGGCTCGAGCACCGCCATCTGGAAAATCTCGTTGCGCTTTTTCTCGCCGCCGGAAAATCCTTCATTCACCGCACGATGCAGCAGCTCATCGCGCATGTGCAGGACCGACATTTTATCGCGCACACGCTTCAGGAACTGCATCGAATCCAGTTCCGCCTCGCCCCGGTAGCGTCGTTGGGCATTGAGCGCGGCGCGCAGGAAATAGGTGTTGTTGACGCCGGGAATCTCCACCGGGTACTGGAAGGCAAGGAACAGTCCCTCGGCAGCACGCGCTTCCGGTTCCAGCGCCAGCAAATCCTTGTCCTCGAAGCGAACCGTACCGGCGGTGACCTCGTAGCCTTCGCGCCCAGCCAGCACATTGCCCAGGGTGGATTTGCCCGCGCCGTTCGGGCCCATGATTGCGTGAACTTCGCCAGGGTTGACCTGGAGGGACAGGCCGCGAAGGATGTTCTTGCCGGCCACCTGGACGTGCAGGTTTTCAATGCTGAGCATGGTTATTCCGTAGCTGGCACAAGCGTAACGCCTGCGTCGGTTGAAGTTTCAGCGGCGCCGGCAGGGGCGCAGGCGCCCCGGCGAAGCAGCGCGTAGGTGAACGGCTGCTCGCTTCCCGCCGGGGTGCGATGCATTGTCTCAAGCGCATCGACCGCTTCGAATGCCGGTGCAAAGCAGGCTGCCAGCGCCTGGGGGTCGTAGCGAGCAACCGGCAGGCCGCTGCAACGTTCCGGTCCGGACTGCGCGAAGGTGGCGACGATCAGGAAGCCGCCCGTCCTCAACGATCGCGTTGCCTGCTCGACATAGCGCTGGCGCTGCGCCGGGTCGGTCAGGAAGTGGAAAGCAGCCCGGTCGTGCCACAGCGCGAAGTGTTGCCGTGGCAAGTCGACGGCAAGCATGTCGCCGGCGATGTTGCGCAAGCTGCGAGAGGCATCGCTTCCGCCCGCGCCAGTTCCCGCAGTGGCGCGAACACGCGCTTGCAACTCATCGAGCGCCGTTGACGAGAGATCAAGCACGGTAATGTCGTCGTAGCCGCGGGACAGCAAGTCATCGGCCAGCGTCGAGCGGCCGCCACCGACGTCGATTACTGGTGCCGAACGGTCCAGTCCCAGGCCATCGATGAGCCGTAGCGAATCGTGCAGGTGTTCTGCAAACCAGCTGGTCTCGACCGCCAGCCTGGCTGCATAGACCTGCTGCCATTGCGCCTGGGTGCTGCTTGCGTTCACCCGACGGCGCCCTCGAGGCTGACTTCGAGCAGCTTGCGCGCCTCCACGGCAAACTCCATCGGCAATTCCCGGAACACCTGCTTGCAAAAGCCGTCGACGATCATCGACACCGCGTCTTCCTGGCCGATGCCGCGCGAACGGCAATAGAACAGTTGCTCGTCGCTGATCTTCGAGGTAGTCGCCTCGTGCTCAACGGTGGCGCTCGGGTTCTT
>JAYSXN010000398.1:0-8261 GCA_043717405.1 Gammaproteobacteria bacterium | reverse complement strand
ACGAATGGGCATGGTTGCTAGCTGCCTGGATTGGGAAGGCCGACTATAGCCAATGGGTCCGCAGGTTCAACAGGGCCTGAAGTCACAGGCCCTCGCCGTTGCGCAAGCGCGACCGGGCGGTAACTGCCTAGCGCGCGGAGTCGTCGCCTACTTCGATCAGCGTGAAGCTGTCCGGAATCATTGGCGGACGCTCCTTGCTGTCTGTCAGCGGCGGCTCGAAACGCGCGGCAGGCAGATAGAGCCGATGGCTCGCAGCATCAAGCACGATGGTGCGCGCGCTGACTTGCGTCGTGAGCGTCTGCACCAGGCTGAAGTGATCAGGGTCGTCTTCGTGGATGATGCTCAGCGTGCCGGAGGCACCGCCGGGCACGAACACCAGCTGGCGCGCCGGGTCGAACTCTACGCCGTCAGGACCATCGCCAATCGCGAGCCGCGCCATCGCCGCGCCGCTACGGGCATCGGTGACGACCAACGTCTTGTTCTGGCACGCGGAAAACAGGCGATCGTGGGCGAGGTCGATGGCAAGTCCGGTGGGTTCCTCGCAGCCGGTCAGGTCCCAGGTGCGGGTAACGGCCATGGTTTTTGCATCGATCCGCACCAACTGATGTTTGTCCTCGATGTTGACGAAGACATGACCCTTGCCGTCGCTGACGCCGAGCTCAGGGTTGCCCTGGAAGGCGATGGTCGCCACTTCCTTGCCAGTGGCCGGGTCGATCACCGAGGCATTGTTGCTGCGCGTATTGAACACGAACAGGCGCTGGCTGGGCTCATCGAAGACCATCGCATCCGGCGAGTGCCCCGAGACCTTGATATCACGCACGCGTTGCAGACTGTCGAGGCCGAATTCGGTTACCGAATCGGCGCCGCCGTTGCTGCTGTAACCGAGGTTGAGCGATGCGGCGATGGCGATCGCATGCACGCCATCGGTACCCTCGAGGCCGGCGATGCGTTGGCCGCTGACGGTGTCGACGATATCCAGGTGGTCACTGCGGCTCAGGAATAGGTGATGGCGCGCGGAGTCGACAGCCAGTAGGTCCCAACGGCCGGGACCACCGATCGGCAGCTGGCGCGTGACCGCATAGCCATGGCTGGCTGCAAGTGTTGGTAACGGCACGTGCGCGCAACCCGCCGCGGCAAGCAAGCCGAGCGCCACGGTGCATGGGAGGAGTCGATTCATGATGGTGTTCCGGCAAGGACCAGGCTGGAGTTTCATATGGACAGACCAGCAACGCCAGCGCAGTGTAATCTGGTGCCATGCATGCCCTGACTTTTTCCCGCTTCGGCGGTCCTGACGTGTTGCAGTGGACGCTCGTGGCCGATCCGGATCCGCAACCGGGAACGTGCGTCGTTCGCACGCGTGCAATTGGCTTGAACTTCGCCGATGTCTATCGTCGGCAGGGCCGTTACACCCTGGCTGGGTCCGCGCCGTGGATCGCCGGGTACGAGGCATCGGGCGAGATTGTCGCCCTGCATCCTGACGACGCCGACTCGGGCTGGCGCGTTGGCCAGCGCGTCGCGTTCGCCGATTGCCCGCACGCCAATGCCGAGCTGGTGGCAGCGCCGCTGTCACACCTGATCGCGCTGCCCGACGACGTTGATTTCGACAGCGCAGCGGCACTGCTGCTGCAGGGCCTGACTGCGCAGTTCCTGCTTGAGGACAGCCATGCCGTGCGCGCAGGCGAGCGCCTCCTGGTTCACGCAGCGGGTGGCGGGGTTGGCCAGTTGTTGCTGCAGCTGGCACATGCGAAAGGCGCTGAAACCATCGCCCTGGCCTCCAGCGAGGACAAGCGTTGCGCAGCCCTGGCCGCAGGTGCTGCGCATGCCGTGGACTCATCGGAAGGTTGGGTTGAGCGCGTGCGCGCCTTGTCGCCGGCGGGCGTGGACGTGACCTACGATTCGATCGGCCGGACCCTAGCCGATAGCCTCGCGCTGACCCGCACCGGCGGCACGGTGGTGTTTTATGGAATGGCAGCCGGCGACCCGGATCCGGTGGACGCCAGGTTGCTGATGGATCGCTCGCTGACGCTGGTGGGCGGCGATTTGTGGAACGTGCTGACCAGCGCTGCGGCCCGGCAGAAACGCGCCGAGCGTCTGTTTGCCGCGCTGCGCAGCGGGCAGTTGCGTGTGCAGATTGCCGCCCGCGTACCACTGCGTGAGGGGGCACGGGCGCATGCAATGCTCCAGGGGCGGGGCAGCGCCGGCAAGGTTCTCCTGCTGCCCTGACGCTGGCACGATTACTGCGTCGTGGGTAAATAATGCGTGCTGGAAAATACTGGAGGATCAACCATGCACAATGTGCTTGTCACTGGGGCCAACCGCGGCATCGGTCTGGCACTTGTCCAGCATTTGCGCGCACGCGGCGACAACGTCATCGCCGCATGCCGCCATGACAGCCCGGCGCTGCTGGCCACTGGTGCCCGAGTTGAAACCGGGGTCGACGTCAGCGATGCGGCGGCGGTGGCGCAACTCGGGCGCCGGCTCGAGGGAGAGCAGCTGGACACGCTTTGGTTGAATGCTGGGGTCCTCGCCGCCGACTCGCTGGAAAGCCTGGACGAAGGCGCTTTTGCGGAGATGTCCAGGCAATGGGAGGTCAATGCCATTGGTCCACTGCGCGTTGCACGGGCCTTGCTTGGCTGCCTGGTCACCGGTTCGCGCATCGTCATCATCAGTAGCCGCATGGGCTCGATCACCGACAACGGTTCCGGCGCCTATTACGGCTACCGTGCCTCGAAAGCGGCGGTCAACGCCATCGGCAAATCGCTTGCCATCGACCTGGCGCCGCGCGGCATCGCGGTGTTCGTGATGCATCCCGGTTATGTCGCGACCGACATGGTTGCCGGCGGCGGCGACATCAGTCCCGCGCAGTCGGCCGAACGACTGGTGCGGCGCGTCGCGACACTGGGAATCGCGGAGACCGGCACGTTCTGGCATTCCAACGGCAGTCCGCTGCCCTGGTAGATAATCGGAGTGCGCACGTCGGCCGGTCGCACCGGTGGTCGCTTTTGCTAGACTCGAATCGACTTCCTACTGGCATGACTGATGAGCTGCGCTTTACTCAAGGGCCGCGCCATCCTGGCATTTGCGCTGCTGCTGGCTGGCTGTTCGACGGCGCCTGCGGAGCATTCGACCACCCGCGCGTCTTTGTTCGACGACGGCTTGTTTGCAGCTCCCTCCGAGCACATCGCCAGCGACCACCTGTTCGACCTGAGCGATGAGATGCGCGCGTACCTGCGCATCGATATCCTCGGGACGACGCACGACAAGGATACCAGGCGAGCCCTTTACCAGGCCCTTTACAGCAAGCGCCAGCTCAAGCTTGAGTACGACTCGAGCAAGACCCGAAACGCTGCCGAGGCTTTCCATGAGCGCGCCGGCAATTGTCTTTCGCTGGTGTTGCTGACTGCTGCCTTCGCCAAGGAACTCGGCTTGTTCGTGCAGTTCGAGAGCGTGTTTTCCGACCAGGCCATCAGCCGCAGTGGCGACATCATCTATGTCAGCGACCACGTCAATCTGACGCTGGGAAGGCGTCACGACGTGGGCGACATCGTGTATCAGCTCAGCGATCCGATGACAATTGATTTCCTGCCGGCGAAGGACATGGCCGGTCGGCGCGCGCGCGTGATCCGCGAGGAAACCGTTGTCGCGATGTACTTGAACAATCGCGCTGCCGAGGCCATTGCCGCCGGACGCCTCGACGACGCTTACTGGTGGGCGCACAAGGCCATCGACGTGGACCCGACATTCCTGAACAGTTACAACACGCTGGGTGTCGTCTACCGGCGGCATGGCAATTTACGCGAAGCCGCGCATGTTCTCGAACTGGCGATGGAACTGGAGCCCAGCAACACCACGCCCATGTCGACCATGGTACTAGTGCTCAATGCGCTAGGCCGCTATACCGAGGCTGCGGCGTTGACGACCAGACTGCGGCAGACACAGCTGTATCCGCCCTTCTTCTTTTACGACAAGGGCGTCGAGGCGATGAAGGCCAAGGACTACGCGACCGCCCGCGAGCTGTTTGCAACCGAGGTCGCGCGCGCTGCCTACTACCACGAATTCCACGCGTGGCTTGCCGCAGCCTACGTCGGCCTGGGCGATCTCGCCCAGGCGCGCAAGCACCTGGCAATTGCAATCGACACCAGCACCTCGCCAACCATCCGCGCCACCTACGTGGCCAGGCTCGATGAACTGAAGGAAATCAAGCTGGAACAGCGCATCCCCGCGCGGTCCAACTGATTCGCGCTCGCGCTGCATCGGCGCCGTAGGCCGCGGCGGTTTCATCCAACGCTACGGCTCGGTTAGCATTGGGCATGGCAAGTTCCGGCAATTCGACTCGCGCAATCTTCTACGCCCTGGGCGCCAACATCGGCATTTTCGTGGTCAAGGCGGTGGCTGCGGCCATGACCGGCTCCGGCGCGATGCTTGCCGAGGCCGTGCATTCGCTCGCTGACTGTGGCAACCAGGGCTTGTTGCTGCTGGGGATGAAGCGCGCGCGCCTGCCGCCCACGCCCGATTACCCGCTCGGCTACGGCAAGGAAGTCTACTTCTGGTCCTTCTTGGTCGCGCTGATGCTGTTTTCTGTCGGCGGAACGTTTTCCGTCTACGAGGGCATCCACAAGCTGCTCAATCCCGAGCCGCTGGTGAAGCCCTGGCTGGGCATGGGCGTGCTTGCCTTCAGCGTGCTGCTGGAGTGGCTGAGTCTTCGCGCCTGCCTGCAGGAAGTGAACGCGGCGCGCCAGGGGCAGTCCCTGTGGCGATGGTTCCGCGAAAGCCGCAACAGCGAGATGATCGTCATCTACGGGGAACAGGTCGCCGCTCTGCTTGGCCTGTTGCTGGCGCTGGGCGCGGTCGCCTTGAGCCTGTTCACCGGCAACCCGATCTACGATGCCATCGGCACGCTTGGCATCGGTGTTTTGCTGATCGTCGTTGCGGTATTTGTCGCGATTGAAGTCAAGGCCTTGCTGATAGGACAGAGCGTCGAGCCGGCGCGACGCAAGGCCATCTGCGACTTCCTCGATGCACGCCCGGAAATCGAGGAAATATTCAATGTCATCACGCTGCAGCTCGGGCCGGACGTGATGGTCGCGGTGCAGGCAAGCCTGGGCCGCGAGATCCGCGCGTGGGAGCTGGTGGATCGCATCAATGCGATCGAGGCGGACATGCGCACCGCCTTTCCCGAGGTGCGCTGGTCGTTCTTCGAGCCCGATGACAGCGACTAGGGCTGAAGCGCTGGCGCGATGACCCGCATGATCGGCCGCCTCGAAGCCAAGGGCGTGCTGCGCCGCGTGCGCAGTTCCCAGGATCGCCTCGTCGCCCACCTTGAACTCACTCACGAAGGCAGCCGCAGCGGCTAGACTGGACGCCCGACCCGCCGGCACGCCAGCATGCAGATCACTCCGCTCAAAGCCAGCGATCGCGCTGATTGGGAAGTCCTGGCGCGGGGCTACAAGGAGTTCTACAAGACGCCGACGAGCGCGGCGGAATTCGATGCGGCCTGGTCGCGAATCATCGACCCGGACGGCATTTATGGACTTGCCGCGCGACTCGATGGCGAGTTCGTCGGCATCGCCCATTACCTGTTCCATGGCAGCACCTGGACCACTCGTGCCTGTTACCTGCAGGACCTGTATACGATTCCGGCCGCGCGCGGCAAGGGCGTGGCAACGGCGCTGATCAATGCCGTCGGGGAAACCGCGCGGGCGCAGGGCGCGACACGCTATTACTGGCTGACCGCGCAGGACAACGCGACCGCGCGCCGCCTGTACGACAAGGTCGCTCGCTTCCATGGCTTCATCCGTTACGACGTCGCGCTGGATGGATGATCTTTCCGCAATCGACGCGCGCGCGTTTTGCGCCGACGTCGATGCGCTGCACGCGACACTGAAGGCAGACCTTGGCGCCGCCGATCTCGCGCACCTGCGCAAGATGGTGCGGTGGGCGCGCACCTGCACGATCGTCGGCTATGCGCTGGCGTGGATCGCACCCAATCCGGTGTCTGCGATCCTCATCGGCATGGGCAACGTCGGCCGCTGGTCGAGCGTGACCCACCCGGTGATGCATCGCGGCTACGACGCGGTGCCTGGCACGCCGCTGCGCTATACCAGCAAGAAGTTTGCTCTCGGCTGGCGACGGTATCTCGACTGGCTGGACTGGCTGCATCCGGATGCCTGGGCGCACGAGCACAACCAGTTGCACCACTACAACACCGGCCAGCGCGACGATCCGGATATCGTCGAGCGCAACGCCTGGTTCATCCGCCACCCGCGCATGCCGCGCGCGATGAAGTGGCTGCTGGCTGCCGTGTTGATGATGACCTGGAAGCTGACCTACTACGCGCCGAACACGTTCTGGGCGCTCAAGCAGCATCGCAAGATTCGCGCGCAGTCGATGGAGCAAGCGCGCGCCGCGCCGTTGCCGACCATGGGCACGGTCAAGCGCTGGGTCATCCCGGGCGAGCGCGTCGTACTGCCGGTGACGGCCTGGGGCGTGGAGTTCTACCTTCGCTGCGTACTGCCGTATGCCTTGTTCCGCTTCGCGCTGGTGCCGGCGTTGTTCCTGCCACTCGGCGTGCATGCCTGGGCAGCGGTGCTGGTCAACTCCATACTCGCCGAGATCGTGGCCAACGTGGTCACCTTCGTGACCATCGCGCCCAACCACACCGGCGACGACGTCTACCGTTTCGACGCCAACTTTCGCAACAAGGCCGAGTTCTATGTCCAGCAGGTGGCCGGCTCGGTGAATTATCCCGGCGGCACCGACTTGCGTGACTTCGTGCTGGGCTACCTGAACTACCAGATCGAGCACCACGTCTGGCCTGATTTGCCGCTGCTCAAGTACCGGCAGGCGGCGCCGGCAATGAAGGAAATCTGCCGCAGGCACGGCGTGCCCTACATCGAGGAAAGCGTGTTTCGGCGCTTTGCCAAGCTGTGGTCGATCATGATGGGTGACACCACAATGCGGCGCAGCGGCGCCGTCACGCCTACGGTTGTCGCACAAGTTGCGCGCTACACTGGCTGACCGCCGCGCGCGCTTTAGCTGGACCTGCCATGTTGCTTTTCCCGTCCCTGATCGTCGTCGTCATGTTGCTGTTGCTGAGCCTGCGCGTGTTGCAACAGTTCCAGCGCGGCCTGGTGTTTCGCCTCGGCCGCTATCAGTCCACGCGCGGCCCCGGGTTGACCTTCATCATCCCGTTGATTGATCGTCTGCAGAAGGTGGACATGCGCGTGATCACCCAGGACATCGAACCGCAGGAGACCATGACCAACGACAACGTGCCGGTCAAGGTGCGCGCTGTCGTCTGGTATCGGGTCGTGAATCCGGAAAACGCCATCATCCAAGTGGCCAACTTCGAGGACGCCGTGCGCCAGACCGCGCTGACCAGCCTGCGCAGCGTCATGGGCCAGCATTCCCTGGATGAATTGCTCAAGCAGCAGGAAAAACTGTCGACCATGCTTGGCGAGATCGTCGACAAGGTCACCGAGCCCTGGGGCGTGTCGGTGGATCGCGTGCAGATCAAGGACGTTGAAATTCCGAAGACCATGCAGCGCGCCATGGCGCAGGAAGCCGAGGCGCATCGCGAAAAACGCGCGCGCATCATCAAGGCCGAGGCCGAGTATGAGGCGGCGATGAAACTGACCGAGGCGGCTGCGAAGATGGCGCAGACGCCAATGGCCATCGAGCTGCGGCGCATGCAGATGCTCACCGAAATTGGCGCGGAGCAAAACACGATGACCGTGGTGATGATGCCATCGGAATTCGTCAGCGCCGCGTCAGCGCTGGTGCGATTGGCGAACCAGGCAAGCCATCCCTGAAGTCGCCCGGTAAGCTACGCGAGGCCGCGTGCCCTGCTGGCGGATGAACCGGCCGCTCCACCTCGGCCGGTGAAGGCCACATCCGCCCAGGCTTCGCGGTAAGTTCTGCCGTGATGACCAAGGAGGGTCGGCGCATGGCGATCAAATTCCGCACCAGCGGCTGCCTGTTTTCCATCATCGCCTCGATCGTGTTGACCGTCGCGCTCAACCTGCTGCTGCATTCGGGTTCGCGATGAGCCTCGTCGAGTACCGGCGCAAGCGCAGTTTTGCGAAAACACGGGAACCTGCGCCGGAACCGATGCTGCAGGCCAAGCGCGCCATCTTCGTCGTGCAGCTTCATCACGCCTCGCGGCGGCACTACGACTTCCGCCTGCAGGTCGGTGATTCGCTGAAGAGCTGGGCAGTGCCCAAGGGCCCGAGCTACGACCCGAACGTCAAGCGCATGGCAGT
>JAYSXN010000397.1:0-2802 GCA_043717405.1 Gammaproteobacteria bacterium | reverse complement strand
ACGATCACTATTTGAAGGGCATCGGCCTGTGGCAGGCGCGCGGCGACAAGAACCTGCACGACGCCGTCACTAATTTCCGCGCCGCACTCGCCCTGGATCCCAACTACGCCAAGGCTTGGGCCGGCCTGGCGATCACCTACGCCGTCTTGCCCGAGTGGAGCGCCGAGCCGATCCAACAGACCAACCCTGCCGCCCGGGATGCTGCTGAACACGCGCTCGCGCTGGATCGTGACCTGCCCGAGCCGTATGCCGCGCTCGGCTACATCGCCAGCAACGAGTTTCGTTACCCAACCGCGCGGGCCATGTTCCAGCGCTCGATTGCGCTGTCGCCGTCCTACGCAACCGGCCATCAATGGTCCGGCGAAACCCTGGCCAGCGAAGGCGACCTGCAAGCGGCACTGATCATGCTGCGCAAGGCCGCCGTGCTCGATCCGAAATCGGCGATCGTCGGTTCGGTCCTGGCCGGGTATCTGGTCGCTTCCGGGGACGAAGAGGAAGGGCTTGCCTTGTGCGACTCCATCGTTGGCGTCGTACGCGATTGGTGTCCCCTGCTGCACTTCGATGTCGCCATGTCGCGCAAGGACTACCCGGCGGCGCGCGCGGTACTCGAATCCGCGGCCGCGTCCCGCGGCCCGGAGGCGCTGCGACTGTTTCACGCACAGATGGACGCCCTGGATGGCAAGGGCGATGTAGACGCCATTGCCCGGCAATTGCTCGACCTGCCGGATGGGCAGATGAATCCCGGAAGCCTGACCCCGTTGAATACCGGCGATATCCTGTACTGGTACATGGCAATCGGACGCAACGACCTGGCCAGCGAACGCTTTGCCCGATATGCCCGCCTGGTGCCCTACGGGGCCAGGTCGATGGCCTACGACCTGCACTACGCAGCGCTGCATTGCGAGCCAAGATTCGTTGCTATCCTGCGCATGCTCAAGGTCGCAGAACCGCACCTGGCCGCTGCCTGCCCGAAGGGTCACTGAATGCCGCTGATCGCCGAACTCCAGCGCCGCAATGTAGTCAAGGTGGGCGCGGCCTACCTCCTGGTTGCCTGGCTGGTGGTGCAAGCGGCCAGCATCGGGTTTCCCGCCTTTGACGCGCCGCCGTGGGTGCTGCGCGTGTTCATCCTGGTGCTGCTGTTGGGCTTCCCCATCGCACTGGTGATGGCGTGGATGTTTGAAGTCACCCCCGGCGGACTGAAGCGCGATAGCGTGTCCACCGACAACAAGCGCATCCTCGGCGTTGCGGCGGTGCTCGCCGTGCTGGCCATTGGCTGGTATTACAAGGGCCAGCCGACGGTACGCTCAGCCGCCGTTCCCGCCGGCGAGGTCGGCGCGGTTGCGGCGCCACCGGCAGCGCTGGCCAAGTCGATCGCGGTGTTGCCCTTCGTCAACATGAGTAGCGATGCCGGCAACCAGTTCTTCGCCGATGGCATCAGCGAGGAACTGCTCAACGTGCTGGTGAAGGTGCCAGATCTCGGCGTGGCCTCGCGCACCTCGTCGTTTGCCTACAAGGGCAAGGAGATGGGCGCCGCACAGATCGCCCGCGAACTGAAAGTGAGCTACATCCTCGAGGGCAGCGTGCGCAAGGCCGGCGACAAGGTGCGCATCACCGCGCAGTTGATCGACGCCGTGCACGACCGGCACCTGTGGTCGGAAACCTACGATCGCAAGCTGACCGACATCTTCGCCATCCAGGACGAGATCGCCAACGCCATCGTGGCTGCGTTGCGCAGCTCGCTCACCACCGTCAAGGGCGCGCCGATTGTGAAGGTGCGTGCGGACACGGAGAACATGCAGGCCTACGAGCTGTACCTCAAGGCACGCGAGAATTTCATTGCCCGGCGCGACTTGTCGGGGACGACGGGCATGTTCCAGCGCGTGGTGCAGCTCGACCCGAAGTTCGCGCGCGGCTGGGAAGGCTTGGCTGCAGTGAGCGCGGTCGCGCCGAGCTGGGGCGAGACCGACCGGGATTACACCACGCTGGCCGCGCAAGCCGCCGAGCGCGCGCTGGCGCTCGATCCGTCACTGTCGATGCCCTGGGCGGTCAAGGCGCAGATCCGGCAGTACACATGGCCAATTAATTTCGTTGCGCAACTGGCCGACTACGACAAAGCAGTAGCCGCGGATCCGCGCAACGCGACGGCGCTGCTTTGGCGCGGCATCACCTGGATCAAGCTGGGCTTCTTTGATCGCGCGCTGGCCGACCTGGACCGCGCTGTCGTGCTCGAACCGAACTACCTCAACGCCACCCGGCACAAGGCGCTGGCGATGTTGCTGGCCGGCAAGGAGGAGGAGGCCATCGCGCTGTACGACACCGGCATCGCCAAGGGCTTCATCATCGCCCGTTCCGAGAACTTCATTGCCCCGATGCTGGCCCGCGGGCGTCGTACCGAGGCGCTGCTGTTGATGGACATCGGCACGATGGCGCCGGACCTGCGCGAGGCGCTGCTGACAAAACTGGACCATCCGGAAACTGCCGTCGCCGGCGTGCGCGCGCTGGTCGCGCGCCATGTCGGGGATCCGGAGTTGCAGACTGCGACGGGCAGTTTGACGCAGTCGCACTTGTTCCTGTGGCTGGGCGACTACGACAGCGCCGGCACCGCCGACGACCGTGTCACCACCGCCATCGTGGCCTGGGACCGCCATCCTCCGACCTGGCGCAACTCGCCAGGCATGAAGCACAAGCTCGAGGCTATGGGTGTGCCCGCCTACTGGCGCGCGAAAGGCTATCCACCGCAGTGCCATCCGGCCGGCGCCACCGACTTCAACTGCGACTGACATGACCCTGATCGCCGAACTC
>JAYSXN010000396.1:0-8308 GCA_043717405.1 Gammaproteobacteria bacterium | reverse complement strand
CCAATGGAGCGGAAGGCGGGAATCGAACCCGCGTAATCAGTTTGGAAAACTGAGGTTCTACCATTGAACTACTCCCGCACCGGTACCGCGAAAAACATGCAACGCTTGCCGCATTGGGACTGGTGGAGGGAGGTGGATTCGAACCACCGAAGGCGTGAGCCAGCAGATTTACAGTCTGCCCCCGTTGGCCGCTTGGGTATCCCTCCAAAGAGAGCCGCTAATTTTGGCGGTCGCCGCCGGTCTTGTCAAATCAGACGTTGAAGCGGAAGTGCAGCACGTCGCCCTCCTGGACGATGTACTCCTTGCCCTCCAGGCGCAGGCGCCCGGCGTCGCGGGCACCCGATTCCCCCTTGAACTTCAGGAAGTCGTCGAAGGCGATGGTCTCGGCCCGGATGAAGCCTTTTTCGAAGTCGGTATGGATGACCCCAGCGGCCTGCGGCGCGGTCGAACCCTTGTGCAGCTGCCAGGCGCGCACCTCCTTCACGCCGGCGGTGAAGTAGGTCTGCATGCCCAGCAGCTTGTAGCCAGCGCGGATGACGCGGTTGAGGCCAGGCTCCGACAGGCCCATCTCGGCCAGGAATTCTGCGCGGTCGGCGTCCTCCAGCTGGGCCATCTCTTCCTCGATGGCCGCGCTGACCGGCACCACCTCGGCGCCCTCCGCTTGAGCGCGGGCGCGCACCTTGTCCAGGTGCGGATTTTTCTCGAAGCCATCCTCGAGCACATTGGCGACATACATCACTGGCTTCAGGGTCAGCAGGAACAGATCGCGGACCGCCGCCTTGTCCTCGGCCGACAGGCCCAGCGCACGCGCCGGCGTGCCCTGGTTGAGCCCGTCACGCAGCCTGGCGAGTACTTCCTTTTTGACGATGGCTTCCTTATCGCCGACGCGAGCGGCTTTTTCGGCGCGGTTGAGCGCTTTTTCGACGGAGTCCAGGTCGGCCAGCGCCAATTCAGTGTCGATGATCTCGATATCGTCGATGGGGTCTACGCGTCCGACCACGTGGATGATGTCGGTGTGTTCAAAGCAGCGCACCACGTGCGCGATGGCGTCAACCTCACGGATGTGGGCCAGGAACTTGTTGCCCAGGCCCTCGCCCTTCGAGGCTCCCGCGACCAGCCCGGCAATATCGACGAATTCAAAAGAAGTCGGGATGATCTTCTGCGGCTTGACGATCTCCGCCAGCTGGTTGAGCCGCAGGTCCGGCACCGGCACCACGCCGGTGTTCGGCTCGATCGTGCAGAACGGAAAATTGGCCGCGGCGATGCCAGCCTTGGTCAGCGCATTGAATAAGGTGGACTTGCCGACGTTTGGCAGGCCGACGATGCCGCATTTGATGCCCATTGCAGAATTCCTGTTGCGATTCAACCGGTTGGCGCCAGCGCGGATGCGCGACGGCTAGCGGTCCTTGGGGGTGTGCAGCTGTTTCATGGCTTCGTTGAAGTCGCCGGCGACCGCCAGCGGAAGGACATCGATGGCCTCCTCGATGGCGCGCAGGATCGCTGCCTCGTCGTCACGCCCTGGCCGCCCCAGGACCCACGGCGTCACCCGATCCTTGTGCCCGGGATGGCCGATGCCAAGGCGCAGCCGGTGAAAGCGGCCATGGTCCAGGTGCTGCATGGTGTCGCGCAGGCCGTTCTGACCGCCATGCCCACCGTCGAACTTCAGCCGCGCAACGCCCGGATCAAGATCCAGCTCGTCGTGCGCCAGCAGGCATTCCTCCGGTTCGATTTTCCAGTAACGCAAAGCCGCCACGACCGAGCGGCCACTGAGATTCATGAAGGTGGCTGGCTTCAGGAGCCAGACTTGCTGTCCGCCGATCTGCGCCTTGGCGCTCTCGCCGTGCAGCTTCGATTCCAGCCCGAAGCGCGCGCCCAAGCGCGACGCGAGGGCGTCGATAAACCAGAACCCGGCGTTATGCCGGGTTCTGGCGTGTTCGGCACCGGGATTTCCCAGGCCGACGATGAGGCGTAATCCAGCCATGGTCGAGCCTCGCCAACCACTGGACCGCCAGGAAGCGGCCCAGCGACGAAGCCGCAGCCGCTTACTTCTTCTTCGGAGCCGGAGGTGCAGCCGCTGGCGCAGCGGCCTTGGTCGCCTTGGTCGACGGAACTTCGGCCACGGCCGCGGCCGGTGCTTCTTCCTCGACTTCGACGCGGGCATGGCGCGCGATTACTACTGCGACGTCGTGTTCCTTGCCGAGCTTGAGCTCCGGCAGGGTCACGCCTTCCGGCAGCTTCAGGTCCGACAGATGAATGCTGACGCCCAGGTCCAGCGACGACAGGTCCACTTCGATGAACTCCGGCAGGTCCTTCGGCAGGCAGCTGACGCCGATCTCGTTGAGCTCATGCAGGATGACGATTCCGGCAGTCTTGCCGGCTGGCGAAACTTCCTGGTTCAGGAAGTGCAGCGGCACGTTGAAGCGGATGGCGACGTTTTCGTCGATGCGCTGGAAGTCCAGGTGCAGGATCTGCTGCTTGAACGGATGGCGCTGCATGTCGCGCAGGAGGACCTTCTGCGACTTGCCGTCGATGGCCAGCTGCAGGATCGAGGAATAGAACCACTCGTTCTGGCTCGCGAGCCACAGCTGGTTATGCTCGATCTGGACGTTCTCAGGCGACGCCTTCGCGCCGTACACGATTGCCGGGACCTGGCCGCTGTGACGGAGGCGGCGGCTCGCACCTTTGCCCTCGACTCGGCGGCTGGTGGCCGTGATGTTATGGGTAGTTGCCATGATGGTGTTGCCTTCTATTTAGTAGTTGCGCGTCGGTTGACGCAGTTCACGACACCCGCGACCAGGTGTCGTGTCGTTCCCCAGGGGAATCGGAAACCGGCGATGCGATGACGCAACGCCGGTTTCCGATGCGCCCGATTTCAATCCACGTACAAAGTGCTGACCGACTCCCCCATCGCGATGCGGCGAATGGTTTCCGCGAGTAATTCGGCAACGCTGAGCTGTCGGATGCGACTGCATGCACGCGCGGCATCGGTCAGCGGGATGGTGTCGGTGACGATCAGCTCGTCGAGCGCGGAACTGGCGATGTTGTCGATCGCCGCGCCGGACAACACCGGGTGCGTGCAATAGGCGACGACGCGGGTCGCGCCGTGCTGCTTGAGCGCAGCCGCGGCAGCACACAGGGTACCGGCGGTATCGACGATGTCATCGACCAATACGCAGGTCTTGCCGGCGACATCACCGATGATGTTCATCACCGTGGCGACATTGGCCTTCGGACGGCGCTTGTCGATAATGGCGAGCTCTGCGTCGTCCAGGCGCTTGGCGATGGCGCGCGCACGGACCACGCCGCCAACATCCGGCGACACCACGATCAGGTTGTCGGTGCCCTGGTTGCGCCAGATGTCAGCCAGTAGCAGCGGCGATGCATAAACGTTGTCGACCGGCATATCGAAGAAGCCCTGGATCTGGTCGGCATGCAGGTCCACCGTCAGCACCCGGTCGGCGTTGACGGCGGTAAACATCTTGGCCGCGACCTTGGCGGTAATGGCGACTCGCGCCGAGCGCGGCCGCCGATCCTGGCGCGCATAGCCGAAATACGGCACAACCGCAGTTACGATCGATGCCGAAGCGCGCTTCAGGGCATCGATCAGCACCAGCAGTTCCATGAAATTTTCAGCCGTCGGCGCCGAGGTCGGCTGGATCACGAAGACGTTCTGGCTGCGAACGTTTTCCTCGATCTCGACCTGCACCTCGCCATCGGAAAACTTGCCGACCAGCGCCTTGCCCATCGGCACGCCAAGTTCGCGACACACCGCCTGGGCCAACGGGCGATTGGCGTTACCGCTGAAGACGAGAAGGTTTTCGTTGCCCATGTCCAACCTTCTCTACTGAAATGATTTGCTTGAATGGCTGGGGCGGTAGGATTCGAACCTACGAAATGCCGGGATCAAAACCCGGTGCCTTAGGCCACTTGGCGACGCCCCACCGATCACGCTTGAAGCCTGGTTGCAGCAGCCACGGCGTCCAGCAGCGGCGAATGCGCCGCCGCGGCCACCACCCGGCAATCCAGTCCCGGTTGCAGGCGAGCCCGCACCGCTTCTGCCCCGCCCTGCGATTGGAACCGCAGAAAACAGCCGCTACCCGTGCCGGTCAAATGCGCCTGACCGAACTGCGACAAATGCTTGAGCACTGCATCCACTGCCGGTTGCAGGCGACGGACGACAGGTTCAAAAGCATTGCCGAGCTGAACCCCGGAAACGAAGTCGCGTATTGTCACCGCGGGGGCATCTCGCGTCAATTCAGGATCAGCGAACGCGGCCCGGGTTTCCACAGCCACTCCAGGAAAAACCAGCAGGTACCAGCACGGCGGTAGATCGACTGGGGTCAGCTGTTCGCCCGCACCTTCAGCCCAGGCGTTCCTGCCATGTACGAACAAGGGCACGTCAGCGCCCAGCTTCAGCCCCAGCCGAGCCAGTTCGTCCACCCCGAACCTCAAGTGCCAGAGCTGGTTCAGGGCGACAAGGACGGTGGCCGCGTCGGAGGATCCGCCGCCAAAACCACCGCCTCGCGGGATGCGCTTGGTCACGGCCATATCCACCCCCAGGGGACAACCGCTACTCGCCTGCAACACGCTGGCGGCGCGTACGATCAGGTCATGCGCTTTAGGAATGTCGACGGTGTCCCCGCCGGAACGACGGATCGCGCCGTCAGCGCGCACGCGCAGCTGCACGCTGTCGCCCCAGTGGAGCAACTGGAAAACGGTCTGGAGATCATGAAAGCCGTCGCTGCGGCGGCCGGTGATCCGCAGGAACACGTTGAGCTTGGCCGGCGCCGGCCAACTGCTGACTCCGGCTGGCTCGTGGTCCGCAGTAGCCAGATCGGTCGCAACCATCACGGCTCGACCCATTCCTCGATTACCAGGCGTACGCTCGCCTCGCCTTTGCGTGCAAACACCTTCAAGGGCAATGCCGGCTGCGCGCCGTTCCAGCCCCGGTATTGGACTGCCCAGCCGTCCTGCGCGACGGTTGCCGGCAAACCGTCAGGCCCCAGCGTCAGCTCGGCTGAGCCCGGCGCGCGCAGGCCGCGCACCCAGGCGGTCATCGATTGCAGCGGAATCTGCCAGCCGGTAGCTGCCTGCAGCAATTGCGCCGCGTCACTACCCGTCCTTGGCCCGCCAGGCATCCCTTCCAGCGTAGCCTGGCCATCGTGGCGGCTCAGGCGCCATGTCTGCCGGGTTATCGGCGCCGACAGCTCGATGTCGAAGTCGGACGCCTTTTGCCGCCAATGCACATTCGCACTGCCGCCGTTGCCCGATGAACTGAGCGCCATGCGCCCACGGAACTCCCAGTTTTCGCGCGCACCGAGCAGGGCTTCGCGTTTGCTTTGCGTGGCGTCATCGTCCACCGCGGCAGTGGAAGTTGGTCGGGTAGCGGTGGCACAGGAAGCCAGCATCGCGCATGCGCACAGGCTCGCGACCGACCAACGCGTCAACGCTGCGGGCCGTTGGGTGGCAGTCACCGCCGACGCCACGCCTGGGTCTTTTTTCGACAGCTTCATTGGATGAGCCCCATACCGGCATAAAATGGGCGCCTGACCCGAACCTGAGTCCCAGCGCGGCGAAAGCTTACCGCATCGCCTCCGCAGCCCATGCCACTGATCGCCCTAGGCCTGAACCACCAGACTGCCCCGCTCGCCCTTCGCGAGAAAGTGGCAATGGACGGCGACGCCTTGCAGCAGGCGCTCGCGGCACTTTCGGCATTGGAGGGCGTGGAGGAAGCCGCACTTTTGTCCACCTGCAATCGCACCGAGATTTACGCACAGGTGAGCGAGGATCATCCGGTGGATCTGGGCGCCTGGCTAGCCGGGCGGCATGGGCTCGACGCGGCCTCACTCTCCGGCTACCTGTATCGGCATGAAGATGCTGCCGCGGTCCGGCACCTGTTCCGGGTGGCTACCGGGCTTGATTCCATGGTCCTTGGGGAGCCGCAGATCCTGGGCCAGGTCAAGGAAGCCTGGCAGGCCGCTCGCGACATGCGCTCGCTACGTGCCCCGCTCGACCGACTGTTCCAGCAGACCTTCACCGTCGCCAAGCGCGTACGCACCGACACGCGCGTAGGTGCGAATCCGGTGTCGGTTGCGTTCGCGGCGGTGCGGCTTGCGCGGCAGGTGTTCGCGCGCCTCGACCAGGCAACGGTTTTGCTGGTGGGTGCCGGCGACACCATCGAGCTTGCCGCACGGCACCTAGTCGATGCGAAAGTGAATCGGCTGCTGGTGGCCAACCGCACGCTCGAGCATGCGCAGGCGCTGGCGCAGCGTCATGGCGGCGTTGCACTCGCGCTGTCGGACCTGGGGCGACATCTTTACGAAGCCGACATCGTCATCTGCGCCACCGCCAGCAGGGAACCTGTGCTCATGCGCCCGGACATGGCCGCCGCGTTGAAGCTGCGCCGGCACCGGCCGATGTTCCTGCTCGACCTGGCGGTGCCGCGTGACATCGCTCCCGATGTCGCGACGCTTCCCGATGTGTACCTGTACACCATCGACGATCTGGAACAGGTCATCGAGGAAAACCGCGCGTCGCGGCGCGAGGCAGCCCAGCAGGCCGAGGCGATCATCGATTTGCAAGTGCAGCACTACCTGACGTGGTGGCAGGCGCAGGGTCGGCAGGACGCGCTGCGCCGTTTGCGCGCGGACGGCGTCGATGCCCGCGACCAAGCCCTGCTCAAGGCACGCGAGGAGCTCGCGCACGGCGCCAGTCCCGACGAAGTGATGCAACGGCTGGCGCACCAACTGACCAACCGCCTGCTGCACGCGCCCAGCGCGGCGCTGCGCCAGGCGGCCCTGGATGGCGACAGCGATCTGCTGCGCGCTGCCGAACGATTGTTCCGGGCCGACGATGACTCCAAGCCTGCAGCGTAAATTCGAAGCGCTGGCCGAGCGCCACGAAGAAGTCGGACGGCTGCTGGCCGACCCGGTGGTGATCAACGACAACGCCCGCTACCGCAGCCTGTCGCGGGAGTACTCGCAGCTTGATCCCGTGGTGGCGGCAATGGTCGAGCATCAGCACGCCACGCGCGATCTCGCCGCGGCCCAGGTCATGCGTGGCGACCCGGAGATGCGTGAGCTTGCCGATGAAGAAATTCCGGCGCTCCAATCCCGCCTGGTGGACCTGGAATCAAGCATGGGCCTGCTGCTGATTCCGAAGGATCCTCGCGACGAGGGCAACGTGTTCCTCGAGATCCGCGCGGGCACCGGCGGCGACGAGGCTGCCATCTTTGCCGGCGACCTGTTCCGGATGTATGCACGTTTCGCCGAGCGCAATCGCTGGCAACTGGAAGTGCTCTCGTCCAGCGCGGGCGAACACGGCGGCTACAAGGAGATCATCGCGCGCATCGACGGCCAGGGCGTGTATTCGAAGTTCAAGTTCGAGTCCGGCACGCATCGCGTGCAGCGCGTGCCCGACACCGAAGCGCAGGGTCGCATCCACACCTCCGCAGCTACCGTCGCCATCCTCCCCGATTACGAAGAGGTGGACGAGGTGGAAATCAATCCGGCTGACCTGCGCATCGATACCTATCGTTCATCCGGTGCCGGCGGCCAGCACGTCAACAAGACCGAGTCGGCCATCCGCATTACCCATCTGCCCAGCGGGCTGGTGGTCGAGAACCAGACTGAGCGCTCGCAGCATGCCAATCGCGACAAGGCGATGAAGCGGCTGAAGGCAAACCTGCTGGAGCAACAGCGCGCAAAGGCCGAAGCGGAAACTGCCGCATCGCGCCGGCTGCAGGTGGGCAGCGGCGATCGCAGCCAGCGCATCCGCACCTATAGTTTTCCGCAGGGACGCATCACCGACCATCGAGTCGAAGGCCTGACGCTCTACCGGCTGCCGGAAATCATTGCCGGTGATCTCGACGAGCTGGTCGACCGCCTGACCCGCGAACACCAGGTGGATGAACTTAAGCTTTTGACCGAGGCCGCATGAAAACCGAAGCCGCGTTCCTGCCGCTACGCTTATGCGTTCTTACGGTGTCGGATTCACGCACCGCCGACGACGACAGCTCCGGCGATTTCCTCGCCACCGCGTTGATGCAAGCCGGGCACGTGCTTGGCGACCGCTGCCTGCTTCCGGACAATCGCTACCAGCTGCGCGCCAAAGTTTCCCAGTGGATCGCCGACGAGCGTATCGATGGCATCCTGGTCACGGGTGGCACCGGCTTCACCGGTCGCGATTCGACTCCGGAAGCCCTGCTGCCGCTGCTGGACAAGGAGATGCCAGGTTTCGGCGAAATGTTTCGCGCGTTGAGCTTCGATGAAATCGGCACGTCCACCGTGCAATCCCGCGCCTTTGCTGG
>JAYSXN010000395.1:0-2835 GCA_043717405.1 Gammaproteobacteria bacterium | reverse complement strand
GTACCTGATGCGCCATGCCGAGCAGGTAGTTACGCGCACCATGCTGCTCGAGGCCGTGTGGGACTATCATTTCGACCCACAGACCAACGTGATCGACGTGCATATTTCCAGGCTGCGCCAGAAGATCGATCGCGACCGCGGCGCGCCGCTGCTGCATACCGTGCGCGGCGCCGGCTACCTGCTCGGCGTGCGCGCCTGAGCGCTAGCCCTTGAGGATTCGCGGTCCGCTGGATTCGACCTTGAATCGTCTGGTGCTGACTTACGGGCTGGGCCTGATGCTTGCCTTTGTCGCGATCGGCGCCGTCAGCCTGCTCGCCTTCGATCGCCTGGTGGAGCGCGACAGCGAACAAACCGTGCGCGTCGAGCACCAGGGGCTGATGGAGGTGTATCGCGCCGATGGCCGCCAGGGCTTGCGCCGCACCATCGCGGCGCGCGTACGCGAACCGGTCAACAGCGAGGCGGTGTACCTGCTGGTGGATGCCGACGGCCGCATCAGCGCCGGCCATCGCAGCGACTTGCCCGTCAACCTTCCGCGCCACTCCGGCTGGTTGCGCTTTCCATGGCGCGCCGCGCCGGAGTCCGATGAAGTGCTCGCCTACGCGCAGGCCTTGCCACTCGGCGGCTGGCTGATCACCGGCCACACCACCGGCGAGCAACAGCGTTTGCGCGAACTCATCCAGCGCCTCGGCCTGGTCATGCTGACGCTGCTGGCCGCGCTCACCCTGCTGCTCGGCTGGTTGTTGCGCGACGCCGTCGACCGCGCGCTGGAAGCGGCGCTGGACACCGTGGATCGCGTCGCCGCCGGGCACCTGAGCGAACGCGTGCCCGATCGTGCCGGCGATGACGGCTTTGCCCGCCTGGGGCGCACGCTCAACCGCATGCTCGACCGCATCGACGTGCTGGTCGGCGGCATCCGTTCGTCCACCGACGCCATTGCCCACGATTTGCGTACGCCGCTGACGCGACTGCGCACGCGCCTGGAACAGGCACGGCTGGAAACGCAGGAGCCCGCCGCGCATGCGCGCATCGACGCCGCCGTGCTTGATGCCGATCAACTCATGGCCACCTTCAACAGCCTGCTGCGCCTGGCGCGCATCGAATCGGCGCAGGAAACCCCGGCCGGCACGGTGGCCCTGGACCAGGTCGCCAGCGATGCGGTGGAAATGTGGCAGGTGGTCGCGGAGGCGCAAGGCCAGGCGATCAGCACGGCGATCGAGCCGGCGACGGTCATCGGCGACCGCGACCTGTTGTTCCAGATGCTGTCGAACCTGCTGGACAACGCCATCAAGTACAGCGCGCGCGGCGGCCGCATCCACGTGCAAGTCGGGCGCAGTGACGGCCAGGTGCGGCTGCTCATTTCCGACGAAGGGCCGGGCATCGCACCGGAATTGCGCCAGCACGTGTTTGACCGCTTCGTGCGCGCCGAAAGCCATCGAGGCACGCCGGGCACTGGCCTTGGCCTCAGCGTGGTGCGCGCTATCGCCATCCACCACCACGCCGACCTGAGGCTCGAGGATGCGCAGCCGGGTTTGCGCGTGCAGCTGCTGTTCCCGGCGGCCTGAGCGTACGTGGACAAAACGTCATGCAGCGGCAAGCTGCGCGGGAGCCCGCAGCGGCCATTCTCGTGCTACCGGTTATAGCCGCCGGTTCCCTTTTCCTGCATATGCCCTGGAGCTAGACCATGAACAAGATCCGCACCACACTCGCCACCGTTGCCCTGTGCCTGGCCAGTGGCTTCGCCGCCGCCCAGGCGACGCCCGCACCGACTGACACCCCGGCACCCACCGAGACGCAGTCGACCCAGTCGGCCGACGGCGCCGCTGCGACCCCCGCGCAGCCGGCCGCCAAAGCCACCTCGCACCAGAAGATGGTGTGCAAGAAGGGCTATCACCGCCGCCACGGCAAGTGCCGCAAGATCCACCACCACCACAAGGCGAAGTCCGCCGACAACGCCGCCGCACCGGCGACGCCTGCCGCGCCTGCGAAGGGCTGATCGCTTCAGCAATGCGTGCGGAAAACGCCGGGCTTGTCCCGGCGTTTTCTTTTGGCGCTGGAGTCAGCTGCGCGCCAGGGCCGGAGGCGTAAGCCGTGCCAGCAGCGACTCCAGCGACGGCGGGTCCACCGGCTTGGTCAGGTGCAGGTCAAAGCCGGCTTCCTGCGAACGCCGCCGGTCTTCGTCCTGTCCCCAGCCGGTGACCGCGACCATGTAGGCCGCCGCGTTGGCTGGCTGCTCGCGGATGCGCCGGCAGGCCTCGTAGCCGGCGATGCCGGTCCAGTCGGAAACCAGAACCACAGCGCCCACGCCATGCCCAGCCACATGGTGAGCACCGAACACAGCAGACCTCCGAAGCGCGCGGCAAAAACAATGGCGATGAAGAAGGTGGCGAAGGGCACCCGGTTGCTGAGCAGGGGATTGAGCAGCCAGCGCACGACGCCGGCGGTGATCACCAACGGCACGGACAGCAGCACGGTCTGCGCCAGCGTGCGCAAGCGCGTCGGGGCGGCGCCGGTTTCCGTCACGATACTCATGAACTGCACGACAGCATCGAGCACCCGGCGCGGTTGCGCGCCCACTCAGGCCGGCGGGCTGCGAAACGCTCGCGGCCGGCCTGCGCCGTGTACGGTCGGCGCAGCACATCGAGCAATTCGCCGATGCCGACGCTGTCGCCCTGCGCGGCGCGATCGATCACTTCCTGCGCCAGGTAATTGCGCAGCACGTAACGTGGATTTACCGCGTCCATGCGCAGCTTGCGCTCGCCTGGCGCCCAGGCATCTTCATTCACGCGCGCCGCGTAGCGTTGCAACCAGTCCAACAGCCTGAGATCCATCAGCTGC
>JAYSXN010000394.1:0-8398 GCA_043717405.1 Gammaproteobacteria bacterium | reverse complement strand
GCGACCCTCGGACTCGATGCGAACCTGCGCCGATCCCAGGATATGGCCGGCAGGGTGCAAGGACACACGGGCCCGGCCCAGTTCGAAAACCTGTCGGTAATCGTGCGGCCGAAAATCCTGATCGCCTAATCGCCAGCGCAGTATCGGCAGGCCTGGGGCAGCGCAGTAATAAGCGCCGGAGCCGGGCCTGGCATGGTCGGAATGACCGTGGGTGACGACCGCTCGCGGCACCGGCATCAGGGGATCAATGAAGAAATCCCCGGCTGGGCAATACAGTCCCTCCGCGCGTGACTCGATCGGCGGCTTCATGGCGGCAGTTTGCATAGCGGCCAATGAATGCCGCGCAACCCGCCTGTGCTGGCAATCCAGGCGCGTGGCCCCCATCTAGAAGGCAGTAAACACGGATACCTGAAATGATTGCTTTTTCAGTTCTAGACCTGGCGCCGGTGACGCAGGGCAGCGATGCCGCCCAGGCGTTCGCCAATGCGCTGGACCTTGCGCGGCACGCCGAGCGCTGGGGTTACCGGCGTTACTGGCTCGCCGAGCATCACAACATGCCCGGCATCGCCAGCGCCGCCACGGCGGTGCTGATCGGCTACATCGCCGCCGGCACCTCCTCCATTCGCGTTGGCGCCGGCGGCATCATGCTGCCCAACCACGCGCCGCTGCAGGTGGCCGAACAGTTCGGCACGCTCGCCTCGCTGTTTCCAGGGCGCATCGACCTCGGGCTTGGCCGGGCACCTGGAACCGACCAGGCCACTGCCCGTGCGCTGCGCCGTTACTTCGAAGGCGCCGACACCTTTCCTCAGGATGTCGTGGAGTTGCTGCGTTACTTCGAGCCGGCGAGCCCTGCGCAAGCCGTGCAGGCCGTGCCTGGCGCCGGCCTGGATGTACCGGTTTGGCTGCTGGGGTCCAGCCTGTTCAGCGCCAAACTGGCAGCGGCCCTGGGGCTTCCTTTTGCATTTGCATCGCACTTTGCTCCCGACGCGATGGCCGACGCGCTAGCCGTGTACCACCGCGAATACAAGCCGTCGCCGAAGCACCCGCGGCCGCATGTGATGCTGGCCTTGAATGTCGTCGTGGCCGATTCGGATGCCGAAGCCCGGCGGCTGTTCACCACCCAGCAGCAGAGTTTCGTCAACCTGCGGCGTGGTCGCCCGGGGTTGATTCCGCCACCGGTCGACGACATAGAGGCGTTCTGGACACCGACCGAAAGAGCCGGCGTGCTGCGTGCTCTGGCTTGCGCGGTGGTTGGCAACAGCGACACCGTCGCTGCCGGCGTGCGCGATTTTGTCCAACGCTACCGCCCCGACGAATTGCTGCTCACGGCCAATATCTTTGATCACCAGGCGCGCCTGCGTTCCTTCGAACTGGCGTCGGGCATCCTGTCATAATAGCGAGGTGATCCAGAATTTCCCTTACGCGCAATGAGAACCCCGGCCGGCCTGCAGCCCCTGATCGATGACGGGGTGATCGACGAAGTCATCCGTCCGCTCAAGAGCGGCAAGGAGGCGTCGGTGTATGTGGTGCGTTGCGGCGACGAAGTACGCTGCGCCAAAGTCTACAAGGACATGGCGCAACGCAGCTTCCAGGCGCGCGTGCAGTACCAGGAAGGACGCAAGGTCCGAGGCAGCCGGCAGGCACGCGCTATCGGCAAGGCCACGAAATTCGGCCGCAAGGAACAGGAAACCGCCTGGAAAAATACCGAGGTGGACGCCCTGTACCGCCTGGCCGCCGCCGACGTGCGCGTGCCGCGTCCATTCGGATTTTTCAACGGCGTGCTGGTGATGGAGTTGATCACCGACAGCGAAGGGCACTCGGCACCGCGGCTGGGCGAGGTGGACCTGGAGCCGGCGCAAGCGCGCGACTATTACCGTTTTCTTATCCGGCAAGTCGTGCGCATGCTGTGCATCGGTCTGATCCACGGTGACTTGTCGGAATATAACGTCCTGGTCGGGCCTGATGGGCCGGTGATCATCGACCTGCCGCAAGCAGTGAGCGCTGCCGGCAACAACAACGCCCGGGCGATGTTGCTACGTGATGTCAACAACCTGCGCGGGACGCTCGCGCGCTTCGCACCGGAGCTGCTGGCCAGTCATTACGGCGAGGAGATGTGGCTAATGTTCGAGAAAGGGAAACTGCAGGCGGAAACCGAGCTCACCGGCAAGTTCACCTTCAACCAGGCAAGCGCCGACCTCGACAGCATCCTGATGTCCATCGAGGACGCACGCCAGGAGAACCTGATCCGCCAGCAGGGCCGGGAGGCCGCCGCCAGCAACGAGGATTGAGCGCCGGGCGCGCTCAGTGCGCCCGCTTAGTGGATGCGGTTGTTGTCGGCGAGCCCGCGGACGGACGGCAGGAAATATCCTTGCCCGGGCCTCTTTCATAAAGGGCGATCAGCGCCGCCGGCGGTGCCAGCGTTGCCAGGACGGCAGCGGCGATTCCGCGCAACGCGAGTTTCTTGATGTCGGGGCGGAACGACGGGTCCTTGAAGGTGCCGGTCACCAGCAGGGGCGAGCGCAGCGTCAGCAGGCTGTGGTCCTTGGGTTGCGGCTTGAGCACGAGGTCGAGGCGCTCATCGCGCAGGCTGACCGAACCCTCGCCCAGGATGACCGTATCCGTCGTATCGAATGCCAGGCGCCGCGTCGCCATGACGCCATTGCTCACCTGGAAATCGCCGAATGCGCAACGCACCGGCACTGTTCGATCACCTTTGATCAGGAACTTCAACGACTCCGCGATATCGATGCCGGCGTATTCGAGCAACAGGTTGCTGATGCGGCCCTGGCCCATGATCAGGCCAACCTTGCCGTTGGAGTTGGCGAGCATCTTCGCAACCGAGTTGCCAGAGCCTGACAGCTGCAGGTCACCGCCTACGCGTCCGGTACTGGATGCCGTCAGCTTTGCTTTCGGGAACAACTTCGGCAGCTCGAGACCACGAGCCTGGATGTTGGCGTTGCTGAGGATGACCTGCTTGCGCGCGTCGAGCTTGATGGTGCTGTTGATCTGGCCGCCCGCCACGGTGAAATCCAGCGGATCAAGCCGCAGCACGCCGTCGTCCACGAACAAGTGCACGGTCATCGCGTCCAGCGGCAGTGACGGCGCGTTGATGTGGTCCGCGCGCAAGCGCACATCGGCATCCATGTGGCGCAGCTTGTCCAGGTGGAAGGGGTCGTCCGGCAGTACGCGTGCGCTGGCTTTCATCCGCGCTGCCTGGGCCTTTTGTTCGGCGTTCGCGGTTTCGCCCCGGGTCGCCTGTGGAGGCACGCCGATGAACCCGCCCAGGTCATCGAAGTCCAGCCGATGCGAGCGCAGGTTTGCTTTCAGGAAGGGCCGGGGGCCGGACGTGCGTACGGTCGCGTCGCCGTGCAAATCGCTGTCACCCACGGTTCCGTTGAAGCCGTTGTAGTTCCACAGCTTGTGCTCGTGGGTCAGGCGGCCGAGCAGGTGGTACGGCGGTGTATCCGGCGTGGCTATACCGAGGAGCGGATACAGCAGTGCCAGGTTCGGGCCGGCCAGGCCAAAGGCGAGGTCGAATCCACGCAACTGCATGGGTCCTTCCAGGCTGCCCTTGGCTGTCGCGGTGGTGAGCCCGGCTTGCGCACGCAGATCCACGCGATAGGGCTTGGAGGCATCTTCGAGCACCAGCGGCGATTCGACGCGCCCGACGATGCGCAGTGGATTACCTGCATAGCGACCTTTGCCGTCGATCGACAGCGGTGCCAGCCGCGCGTCGGCTGTGGGCTCGCCGCTTTGCACATCGAATGCCAGGTCGGTATGCGTCAACGGGTTGCGAAAATAGAACTTGCCCTTGCTGACTTGCAATTGCTGGATGGTCGGCCACTCGGCGGTGCCGTGCGGGAATATCCAGTTGGGCTGGCCCTTCAGGTTTTTTTCAAGCAGCAGCATTGGATTGCTGACTTTCATTGCCGACATCACGACGTGGTGGTGCAGGAGATCGAGCAGGTGCAGGCGGAATTCCAGCCGATCGGCGCTGGCCATCAGCGGATCCTTCGCCCCCGGGACATTGCCCAGCGCCAGGCCGTCGACACTGACACTGGTCTTCAGACCCAAGTGCACGCGCAGGTCACCCTTGATCTGGAACGAGCGACCCGTTGCGGCGCTGACTCGACGCTCTATGGGCCGGCGCAGCAGGTTCCAGTCGAACAGCACGATGATCACCGCCAGCAGCAGCGCGAGCGAAACCACCAGGGCGGCTATCCAAGGCCACTTCTTGTCGCGAAAGGTTGTAGTCGGAGCCATGAGACGATTTTAAGCGCAACCCTCCAGGACGTGGCGGCGCGCGCTGCTCACTGTTCATCCGCGGGTCGGGGCGGCATGCCCCCAACGCAACCGCGACAGCTAGACTCTGGCTTCCCTGATGGCGATCGGCAATGCCCAGTAGCTACAGCCCTGCAAGTGGTGACCAGCAATGAACCTGCCGCAAGCCCAAGCCCAAGCCGAAGCCGAAGCCGAGGCATTGCTGCGTGTACTGGTAGTTGGAAGCGACCCGGCGGACGACGACTACCTGCGCGTGGTGATGGGCGAGGACGGCATGGCGGTGCGCGTCTGCGCCGATGCGGCCGCCGCGCTGGCGCAGGCGCACGATTGGCGCCCCGATGTGGTGGTGGCGGTGTTAGCGGCAGGCAACGATGGTGCGACGTTCGCAGGTGCGATCCGGGCGCACGATGAGCTGGACGCGGTGCCGCTCATATTCCTCTCCAATCGCGACGATGACCGGCTTCGATTCGGCGCGATTGCCGCCGGCGCCGACGACTATCTGGTGAAACCAGTGGCGGCGGAGGTGCTCCTGCTGGCATTGCGCAGCCGCGTCGCCCGCGCCCGCATGCACCTGCCGCGCGCTCGTCCGGCCGGACCGTCCACGCTGCGCAGCGGGCAGATGCGACGTGGCGAGTTCCTGGCCCAGCTGGGCATGGCCATGCATGACACCGATGCACCGTGGCGGGTATTGATCGCGGTACGGCTGGACCAGGGCCAGGACTTGGGCGATTCGCTTGGGCAGACCGGGGCATTCGCTCTCGAGGGGGCGCTGGCGGCACGCTTCGCACCGGCTTTGTCCAGCGAGGATTCTTACACTCTCTGGATGGAGTTTGGTTTCGGAATTCTGTTGGAGCGGGACAATCGGGCCGATGTCGAAGCCGTTGCCAGCGACATCTGCCGGCGCATTGCCGCCGAGCCGTTCCACGTTGGCGACAAGGAATTTGCCCTGACTGTTTCTGTCGGTGTTGCATTGCCTCCGGGCGGTACCGATGCCGGTGACCCGGATCGCTGGTTTGCCTCGGCCTACGCGGCCCAGGCGATTGCCCACCGTCTCGGTGGCAACCGCTTCGACGGTGTGCTGAGTCGGGACCATGGCGAGATGCCCGCCGAGCGTGTCCTGATCATTCGTGAGTGGGTGAAGGAAGCGGTGGCCGGCGACAACGTCCTCATCGAGTTCCAGCCGGTATTGCCGCTGAACAATGAACTGGCGGGCCTGTACTACCTGCAGGCAAAGCTGCGCGATTATCGCGCGCCGCTCGCGGGCGTGCAGCGCAAGGAGTACCTGACCCTGGCGCGCGAGGCCGGCGCCTTGCCGATGATCGACCGGATGAGCCTGTTCAGTGCTTTCGCTGCCATCGAAGAGGAGCGGGCACACGGCCGCGCGACACGCGTGCTCGTGCCCATAGACCTGGCTGCGGTGAACCAGGCACAGCTACGCTGGCTCGACGCGGAATTGCGCCGACGCAAAGCCCATGCGGATGGGTTGATCATCGAATTCGATGCAGCATCCGCGCTTGACCGACCTGAGCTTGGGAGGATCGTGCAAATCCTGGAGGAGCAGGGCGTGCTCATCGCGATATCCGATGACTCGGGAAACCTGCAACGAATTCTCGCAATCGGGATGAGCGGGAGATTTCTGAAGCCAGGGCAAACCAGCGCAGCGCGACAAGGCTTTCAGCGTGGCGTATGTGTGCCGTCGCACAGAGCCATTCGTCGCTGCCAACCATGCTTGGAGCACAGGCATCCGCCAACCCCTCCCCCACCAGGTAGACCATCCATGACCGTCCAAACCGTGATGACCGCAAATCCGGCGTGCTGCACTCCCAGTTCCTCGGTGACCGAAGTAGCCCGCCTGATGGTGGAAAACGATTGCGGCGAAATCCCCGTAGTCGAGGACATGTCCACCCGCAAGCTTGCCGGTGTGATCACCGACCGCGACATCGCGACGCGAATCGTCGCGACGGGGCGCAATTCCGCCGAGGCGAAGGCCAGTGATTGCATGACTACGCCAGCGGTGTCGGTGAAGGTCGATACCAGCCTGGATGCGTGCTGCGAGGTGATGGAGGGCAACAAGATCCGGCGTGTGCCAGTGGTGGATGACCGCGGCGGAGTCGTGGGTATCGTGGCACTGGCGGACGTGGTGCGTAGCGCGCGGCCGAACGAAACCGCGTCGGTGGTGAAGGGCGTTTCAACGGACTCATGACTCCCATACCAGTCCGTGATGTCGCGGTGATCGTGGGCAGCCTTCGCCGCGATTCACTCAACCGCAAGATGGCGCTGGCGCTGGCGGCGCGAGCACCGGCGGAATTGCGCCTGCAGATCGTCGAGATCGGGGCGTTGCCGCAGTACAACCAGGACAGCGAGGCTGATCCAGATGCAGCGTCCAAGGCCTTCAAGGATCAGGTGAAGCAGGCGGACGCATTGCTCTTCATCACGCCCGAGTACAACCGGTCGATTCCGGGCAGTCTCAAGAACGCGATCGACATCGGGTCCCGGCCCTACGGCCATAGTGTGTGGAGTGGCAAGCCGGCGGCGGTGATGAGTGTTTCGCCCGGCGCCATCGGCGGCTTCGGCGCGAACCACCACCTGCGGCAGTGCCTGGTCTTCCTGGACGTGCCGGTGATGCAGCAACCCGAGGCCTACATTGGCGGCGCCGACAAGCTATTCGACGCCGCTGGCGCACTGGCCAACCAGGACACCGGCAAGTTCCTCGACAAGTTCCTGCACTCCTTCGCTATCTGGGTGGAACGCAACGCGGCGTCCTGATGCATTGCAAAAATGCGGCCGGACACTCACTCTGGCCGCAACCGATCCGTGCCCAGAGGCGCCATGCCTGTCCCACTGCCCGCCCTGTTACGGGTACCGCTCGTTGTCCTGCTGATTGCGCTGAGCACGATTGCGCACACTGTGCCGTTGTTGCTGGTGGCATTGTTGAAGTGGTTGCTGCCCATCGGTGTTTTCCAGCGCTGGTCCGCGTTGGTCCTGGTGCGCCTGGCGGAGGGCTGGATAGGCTTTAATAGCCGCTTGATCGATGTCTTCACACCGACCCAGGTGATCGCCGATGGCATGGATGGGTTGCGCAGGGACGGCCATTACCTCGTGCTTGCCAACCACCAGAGCTGGGTGGACATCATCATCATGCAAAAGGTCTTGAACCGGCGCATTCCACTGCTGCGCTTTTTCCTGAAACGCGAGCTGATCTGGGTGCCGTTCCTGGGCCTCGCCTGGTGGGCGCTCGACTTCCCCTTCATGCGCCGCTATCCACGCAAGAAGCTGGCGAGGAACCCCGGCCTGGCTGCCAAGGACATCATCGCTACGCGGCGCGCGTGCGAAAAATTCAAGGGCATGCCGGTGTCCGTTATGAACTTCGTGGAGGGTACGCGCTTTACCGCGGAAAAACACGCGCGCCAGGCCTCGTCCTATCGACACCTGCTGCGCCCCAAGGCCGGGGGCGTCGCCTTCGTGATGGATGCGATGGGCAGCGCGCTGCACTCGGTGGTGGACGTGACCATCCACTATTCGGCCGGCATACCGACCCTGCTGGACCTGGTGAGTGGGCGCATACCGCGGGTTGACATCAACGTGCGCGAACGCGAAATTCCAGGGGCCCTGTTGGACAGCAACTACGAGAAAGAGGCCGCGGCGCGTGTTCGCTTCCAGCGCTGGGTCAACGCGATCTGGGCGGACAAGGATGGTTTGCTGGAGCGGATGCACGCCGGGGAGGCCGCATGATCACTGTCCATCACTTGAACAATTCAAGGTCGCAGCGTGTGTTGTGGCTGCTGGAGGAATTGCAGCTCGATTACGTGGTGAAGCGTTACGAACGGGACGCGAAAACCATGCTGGCGCCGCCATCGCTCAAGGCCGTGCACCCCTTGGGGAAATCGCCGGTGATCACCGACGGTGACGAAACCATCGCGGAGTCCGGGGCAATCATCGAATACCTGGTACAGCGCTACGGCGCTGGCAGGCTGGTGCCGGCGGAGGGTACGCCGGAACGCTTGCGCTACACCTACTGGTTGCACTACGCCGAAGGTTCGGCAATGCCGCCGCTGTTGTTATCGCTGGTGTTCTCCAGGCTCAGGCAGGCCCCGGCGCCTTTCTTCCTCAGGCCGGT
>JAYSXN010000393.1:0-2848 GCA_043717405.1 Gammaproteobacteria bacterium | reverse complement strand
GGCCGTCGGGCTGCATCCCGCGCAGACAGCACGATCGTGAGCGATCACTCCAGCAATCCGGTGGGCGCCAGGCAGCTCATCCAGGTGGGCAGCTTCGGTGACCATGACAATGCCACCCGATTGGCAAAACGCCTGCGCCACGCCGATGTTGCACACGTCGACATCGATCGCGTCAACGCGGGCGGCCAGACCCTGTGGCGCGTGCGTATCGGCCCGGTGGCGACCCAGGCGCTGGCGCAGCTTCTGCAGCGCCTGCGCGAACTTGACTTGCCGAACCCGCGCGTCTTCAGCGAATAAGTCCGTAGAATTCCCTACCCACCGGGCCCAGGGCCCCCGCTTACCGGAGTCTGCAACTGATGCATTTCCCCCGAATTCTTTTGGCTGCCGCTGGCGCGGCCCTGGTGGCCGTGGCCGCCGCCCAAACTCCCGCTCCGCAGCCGGTAGCTGCCGGCCCCGCAGCAATGCCCGTCCCACCTGCGCCTGTGCCCGTCGGCGCCCAGGCCTGGGTGTTGATGGATTACGACACCGGGCAAATTCTGGCGGGCCAGAATATCGACCAGCGGATGGAGCCGGCGAGCATCACCAAGGTGATGACCTCCTACGTGGCCGCCGCTGAAGTGAAGAATGGCAAGATCCGCCCGGACGACCTGGTGACCATCAGCGAACGCGCGTGGCGTGAGGGTGGCGCCGGCACCGAGGGCAGCTTCAGTGGCTTCGAGCTGAACAGTCGCGCCAAGCTCAGCGATGTCGAGAAAGGCATGTCGGTACAGTCCGGCAACGATGCCGCGATTGCGATCGCTGAACACGTAGCTGGCAGCGAGGAAGCTTTCGCGTCGCTGATGAACAGCTACGCGCAGCGCATCGGCATGAAGAACAGCCATTTCGTCAACGCGCATGGGCTGTCGGATCCCAATCATTACTCCACCGCGCGTGACCTGGTTTTGCTGGGCCGCGCGATGATCCGCGATTTCCCGGAAACCTACGCCTACAACAGCCTGAAGGAATACACGGTCGGCTCGATCACCCAGCACAACCGTAACGGCTTGCTGTGGCGCGAGGGCAGTGGCGTCGACGGCATCAAGACCGGGCACACCTCCACCGCTGGCTTCTGCCTGCTGGCCTCGGCCAAGCGCGGCAACCAGCGCTTCGTATCGGTGGTGATGGGCATCCCGAGCAAGTCACAGAGCGAAGGCTTCCGCCTGCGCGAAACCGGCAACCTGAACCTGCTCGAGTGGGCCTTCCGCTTCTTTGAATCGCACACGCTGTATGCGGCCAACGCCAAGATTGCCACGCACAAGGTGTGGAAGGGTAGCGTCGATGATGTTGCGCTTGGCGTTTCCTCGCCAGTAGCCATATCGGTGCAGCGTGGACGCTACGGCGACCTGAAGCCGGCGATGGATTTGCCAAAGACCTTGGTCGCGCCGATCCACAAGGGCCAGGCGATCGGCAAATTGCGCGTGACGCTCGACGGCAAGGTACTTGCCGAGCGGCCGCTGGTCGCGTTGAACGAAGTGCCCGAGGGCAATTTCTTCAGTCGCCTGTGGGACGAGTTGCTGATGTGGTGGCAGTCCTGATGGCGCATGGGATCGCCGCCAGTCGGTGGTCCCGCTTCAGTAGATGACGACGCTGCGAATGGATTCGCCGCGCTCCATCAATCCGAAGGCGTCGTTGATCCGCTCCAGCGGCAGCGTGTGCGTGATCAACGAATCGATGTCGATCTTGCCGTCCATGTACCAATCGACGATCCTGGGCACGTCGGTACGCCCGCGCGCGCCGCCGAAGGCACTGCCGCGCCAGTTGCGGCCAGTCACCAGCTGGAACGGCCGCGTCGAGATTTCCGCGCCGGCCGCGGCTACGCCGATGATGATGCTGGTACCCCAGCCCTTGTGGCAGCATTCCAGCGCCTGCCGCATGACCTGCGTGTTGCCGATGCACTCGAAGCTGTAGTCGGCGCCCCCGCGCGTCAATGACACGAGGTAGGGGACGAGGTCGCCTTCGACGTCCGAAGGATTGACGAAGTGGGTCATGCCGAATTTTTCCGCCATCGCGCGCCGTGACGGATTCAGGTCGACGCCGATGATCATGTCGGCGCCGGCCAGGCGCGCGCCCTGCACGACGTTGAGCCCGATGCCGCCGAGGCCGAATACCACCACCTTCGCGCCGGGCTCGACCTTGGCGGTATAGATCACCGCGCCAATGCCGGTAGTGACGCCGCAGCCGATGTAGCAGACTTTGTCGAAAGGCGCGTCCTCACGGATCTTGGCCAACGCGATTTCCGGCACGACGGTGAACTGCGCGAACGTCGAGGTGCCCATGTAATGGCGCAGCGGCTTGCCGCCGAGGGAAAAGCGGCTGCTGCCATCGGGCATCAGGCCTTGCCCTTGCGTCGTGCGTATGGCCTGGCACAGGTTGGTCTTGGGGTTGAGGCAGTACTCGCACTCGCGGCATTCCGGCGTGTACAGCGGGATGACGTGGTCGCCGACGCGCAGCGACGTTACACCGGCGCCAATCTCGCGCACGATGCCGGCGCCTTCGTGGCCGAGGATGGTGGGGAACAAGCCTTCCGGGTCACTGCCCGAAAGCGTGTAGGCGTCGGTGTGGCAGACGCCCGTCGCCTTGAGTTCGACCAGGACCTCGCCGGCGCGGGGGCCGTCGAGGTTTACCGTTTCGATGACGAGCGGCGTACCCGCCTGGTGGGCGACAGCGGCGCGGACCTGCATGGCGAACTCCGGAGTTGCGGCGGCGTGGCCTGCAAGTCTAGCAACGCCGCTGCATGCGGCAACACCGGTTGCGCCAAAATTGGCGGGCTAGATCGCGAGCAGTAGTCCGTCGTCCTGCACGGGCGCGG
>JAYSXN010000392.1:0-8434 GCA_043717405.1 Gammaproteobacteria bacterium | reverse complement strand
ATGGCGAGGGCAGACCGGCCTCGCGGCAGGCTCTGTCCAGGATCAATGCATTCGACAGGCCGTAGTTCTCGATCACGTAACAGACCGGCCGATCCAGGGTGAAAGGCGGCACGCTGGGCTCGCGCTTGATCTCGATCCAGGGCGCAAGCACGCGCTCCATGAGTCGCACCCACCAGGGCGGACGTGGGAGTGGCACATGCACGGGGCGCAGTGCGAATGGCGGTTCCGAGGGCGCGGGCAGCGGCAGTTCGCGTTGTTCGGTCACGATGCCGACGCCGCTGAAGATATGGGCTGCGCGAGGTCGGCCTCGGCCTTGTGCACGGCATCGGCGCTGTACCAACGACCGTCTCGGCGCAGCAGGTCCATGTCGAACTGCACGGTTTGCCCCAGTAACGGATAACTGACCTGCAACCGCGCATTGTTGCCCTGCGCCTCGACGACCCGCGCCTGCACCGCAGACAGCGAGACATCGATGTCGACGCCGTACAACCGTCCGAGCTGCTTGAAGCCCTTGAGCACCTGACCGCCTTTGCGCAGGGCCGGAATCATCTGTAGCTGCCGCATCGATTCGAACGTCGGCAAGTCGACCACCTTCGCCGTCTGCGTGATCACGGCAATGGCCTTGCGCGCTCGCGCGCGATCAGCGACGAGCCCTGGCGTCAGCCACGCAAGCACCGCCGCACCAATCGCCTTCGCGTGTATCTTCTGGTCGGCGCCAAGTGAATCCATGGACTGCACGTAGCCGTTGATGAAAATGCCCGCGGTCGTTTGCATCAACGGCCATTGCGAATGCAGCTCGGGTTCGATCTTCTTCAGTTTCGCATCCCAGCGCCGATACAGACGTTCCTGCGCGTCACTGCCGGTCAGTCGCGCTAGCCAACGGTCATAGTCACGCACTTCCACTGCCGATGGCGGCGCGGCTGCGGCGATGCGCGCGCTCCACCGCGCTTCCATCCGACGATGCAGCGCAGGAGGCACCGACAATTGCGAGAAGCGAACCAGGTCGTTGTCGCGCAAGGCGGCGGCCATGCCCTTGACCGCTGCCACCGGATCGCCGGGCGCGGTGGCGCTGCGGCCACAGCCGGCCAGGCACAGCAGCAACGGCACCAGCAAAAGCATCTGGCAACGGACAAGCAATCGCAGCATGGAGGATGCGGGGCGCATTGGAGGCAGGATCGCAAATTTAGCAGATCGGCCCAGACCGCCGGTTGGCCGGCGGCCGCGCCGGTTCAGCCAGCCGCTCAGGCCTCGCCCAATTCGCTGCTCTCACCACCGGTGCGATTCGGATAGACGGTGTCAAGAATCGCCGACAATGGAATGTCCCAGCGAATGCGTTCGCGGTCGTAGTCGGCGACTTTTTCCGCAATCAGCGCCACGCCCATGGGCAATTCATAAGACGACACGCCGCGGGTCGGGGCATCGACCGACAGGGAATGCAGCCGCGATGGAATGCCTTCGGCAGCGGTCACGATGCGGAAGCCGAGCGGTTCGCTGAACAGCAGCTTCAGCCCGGCCATGGGGAAGCGCCAGAAATCCCAGGGCAACTCGTGCGGCGGCCAGGTGGGATGCGTGCCGACGTAGCACAAGCCGCCGGTCCGCAGGATGCTGTTGGTCTCCATCGCCACCTTCCACGGAAACGCCAGGTGCTCGAACACCGAACACGAAAACACCGCGTCAAAGCTGCCTGCCTCGAAATGCCTGGTCAGCTCGTGCGCGTCGCCGGCAATGTCCACGCCGGGGCCGGCATGCAGGTCAAAGCCGACATACTTGGCGACGTTTGGGAACGAGGCACGGCGGCTGGTGCCGCTGACTTCGCGCGAGCCGATCTCGAGCACGCGGCAACCGGGAATCGCTGCGCAGCGCTTGCTGAAATCGCTCAGGATGTGATGGTAGGGATCGCCCGCGCCGCTGCGCAGGTGCCTGGCATACAGGCGGTCCACTTCCTCGACTGTTTCCGATAAACGCCACGCCATGATCGGTCCCGCCTTGTGAATGTTGGTTGCCCGGTGCATCGGCGCGTAGCTTAGCGGCCCGGGATGGTTCGGCCTAGCTGTCGAAGAATGCCGCCAGGTCGGCGAGGTGCGCGCGACCGCGTTCTTTTTTCTGCGCCTGCTCAAGCACCGGGTCGGCGCCGTCGCGTTGCAGGTCGCCCGCCGGCAATTCGTCGAGGAAGCGGCTGGGTAGCAGGTGCTGCGCTTCGCCCCAACGCCTGGACTGCGCGCAATGCGAAAGAGTCAGCCGCTCCTTGGCGCGCGTGATGCCGACGTAGAACAGGCGCCGCTCTTCCTCCAGGCTGCCTTCGGCGATGCTGTGTTCGTGCGGCAGATTGCCATCTTCGCAGCCAACGATGAACACGGCGCGAAACTCCAGGCCCTTGGCGGCGTGCAAGCTCATCATGCGCACCGCATTGCCGGGCTCGCCGCGGTCGGCGTGGGTAAGCAGCGCCAGTTGCGCGGCCAGTTCGCCGGCGCCGCCGCCGCGCGCGCTTTCGAACCAAAGCGCGAGCTCATCGAGGTTTTCGCGCCGCTTGGCGAACGTCGCGGCATCCTTGCACTGCGCCTTCAACATGGCGAGCAAGCCTGACTGCTCAGCCAGCTGTCGGGTCAGGTCGGCTGGGCTTAATGTTTCCGACAGGTCTCGCAAACGCTGCACGATGCGCGTGAATTCATCCAGGCCGGCGGCGGCGCGTGGCGTCAGCTGCTTGAGCAGGCTGATGTCCTCGGCGGCGCGCGACAGCGAATAACCCGCTTGCTGCGCCATCTGGGCAAGCCTGGCCAACGTCGTGCCGCCGACTTCGCGCCGCGGCGAACTGACCGCGCGCAGGAATGCCGCGTCATCGTCGGGATTGGCAAGCACGCGCAGCCAGGACAGCGCGTCCTTGACTTCCTGGCGGTCCAGGAACGCGGTGCCGCCCGTCAGGTGGTATGGGATACGCAGCAGCTGCAGGGCTTTTTCCAGCGGCCTGGATTGGTGATTGCCGCGAAACAGCAAGGCGAACTCGCCCCACGGAATCTCTTTCGCCTGGCTCAGGTAGGAAATCTCCGCGGCCACGCGTTCGGCTTCATGCGCGTTGTCGCGGCAAGCCCAGACGCGCACGTTTTCGCCATCGCCCATCTGGCTCCACAGCTGCTTGGGATGCACGTGCGGGTTTTTCGCGATGAGGGTGTTGGCGCAACGCAGGATGCGCCCCGAGCATCGGTAGTTCTGTTCGAGCTTGACTACCTTAAGTTGCGGGTAGTCACTGGCCAGTTGGTCCAGGTTTTCCGGATTGGCGCCACGCCAGGCGTAGATGCTCTGGTCATCGTCGCCGACGCAGGTCAGGTTGCCGCGCGGTCCGGCCAGCAGCTTCAACAAACGATACTGAGCCCCGTTGGTGTCCTGGCATTCGTCCACCAGCAGGTAACGGATGCGCTCGCGCCAGGCCGGCGCCAACTCCGGATCGGCTTCCAGCAAGCCCAGGGGCAGGCGGATCAAGTCATCGAAATCGACTGCGTTGAATGCCTGCAAGCGCGCCTGATAACGTCCGTACAACACCGCAGCCTCGACTTCGCGCTGGCTGCGCGCCGCCTCACGCGCCTGCTCGGGCGAGAGCCCTTCATTCTTCGCGCGCGAGATCAGGCCGCGCAGGCCTTCCAGCGCGTCCTTCTTCATGCTGCCCGGCGCCAGGTCCTTGACGATGCCCATTTGGTCGTCGCTATCGAAGATGGAAAACCCGCGGCGCAAGTTGGCGCGCGCGTGCTCGATCTGCAGGAACTTGAGCCCCAGCGAATGGAAGGTGGAGATCATCAGCCCTTCGGCCTGTTCACCGCGAACGTGGCGCGCGACGCGCTCGCGCATTTCACGCGCGGCCTTGTTGGTGAAGGTGATGGCCGCGATATGGCGCGCCTCGTGCCGGCGCTGCGCAATCAGGTGCGCGATTTTTTCAGTGATCACCCGGGTCTTGCCGCTGCCGGCGCCGGCCAGGACGAGCAGCGGCCCGTCGGTGTATTCGACGGCGAATTTCTGGGGTGCGTTGAGGCCGGTCACGGCCTAGTTTACCGGGCCACCCCAGGCATTAATCGGCAGTGCGTCGCGCTGGCAGTAAACCGAGCTCGGCCAACGGCGCCTTTTCGGCACGGGCAATGCCCAGCAGGTTGTCCTGGCAACGGCCCAGGAGCCGCAGCAGTTCGGCGCGCTCGCCAGGGTTCATGCCGGCCTGGGCCTCGTCGAGCAGGGTCTCGGCAATCGTGCATCCGCGCTGGAACTGCTCGCGGCCTGCGGCCGTGACCTCGGCCCGCAGGATGCGCCGATGCTCCGGGTCAGGCCGACGCAGGATCAGCCCGTCGGCTTCCAGCCGGGTCAGTATCTGGTTCATTGTCTGCGGCGTGACCATGGCCCAGCGCGCCAGCTGCGCGCCGGACAGGCCGGGTGTCTCCGACAGCAGGTACAGGGCCGCCATATGGGGAAAGGTCATGCTCAGGCCAGCCGCCCGGATCCGGTTCTCGATGGCCGCCCGCATCAGGTGGTGGACCTGCTTCAGGGCATAGCCCAGGCTGCCGCTGGCATCGGCGGTGCAAGGCAAGCTCGGATTAGAGTTCATCATCAGGGTACTGATAAGTTATCATCGCCCTGATGATAGCGCGAAGGGCGACAGCCTCAATGAATTCCCCGGGATTGGTTTCAAAGGTTGCCGGCGCGGCACTGCTGTTGCTTGCTGGCTGCGCGGGGAAACCGCAAGCGGTTGCCAGTCCTGCTGGTGCCAACGCAACTCTGGCGGCGGCCACAGCCAGCACTCTCGCCGTAACGCTGGCGCCAGCGCAGACCCGGCAGGTCGAACGCAGCGTCACGGCATCCGGCGCGGTCAGCCCCTGGCAGGAAATGCAGCTTGGCGTTGAGCTGAGCGGCCTGCGGGTCACTGCCCTGCATGCCGATGTCGGGCAAGCGGTGCGGCGTGGGCAAGTGCTGCTGGAGATCGATCACCGCACCCTAGACAGCGAACTGCGCCAGGCCCAGGCCGCTTACAACGAAGCCGCAGCCGGCGTCGCGCTGGCGCGGGTCAACTTTGGCCGCGGGCAAGCCCTGGCCAGCAGCCAGCTGATCAGCGCGAGCGCCCTGGATGAATTGCGCGCGGCGCTGGTGCAGGCACAGGCGCGCCAGGCGACCACGCAGGCGCAGCGCGATGGCGTGCAGCTTCGCCGCGATTTTGCGCAACTTCGCGCGCCCGATGACGGCATCATTTCCAAGCGCCTGGTCGAGCCCGGGCAGGTCGTCAGCGCCGGTACCGAACTCCTTCGGCTGATCCGCCAGGGCCGGCTCGAATGGCGGCCGGAGTTGCCAGAAGCGGACCTGGCGCGCGTGCATGAGGGCGCCGTGGTTGAAGTACGCGATCCCTCCGGGCAGGCGGTCACCGGCCGCGTGCGTGCGGTATCCCCGGGCGTCGACACGAGTACGCGCACCGGCACCGTGTACGCAGACTTGCCGCGGCCGGGCGCGCTGAAGGCCGGCGCCTTCGTCGAGGGCCGGATCATTACCAGCGCCTCGCCAGGCGTGATGGTGCCCAGCAGCGCGGTGGTCATGCGCGACGGTTATCCCTATGCCTTCAGCGTGGATTCGCGCAGCGTGGCGCACCGCTTGCGCCTGCGCGTAGGGGCCACCGACCGCGACCAGATCGAAGTGCTCGAGGGCTTGCAGGCCGGCCAGCGCGTGGTAGTCAGCGGTGCCGGCTTCCTGGGCGATGGCGACAAGGTGCGCGTGGTAACCGCCATCGGCACCGCGGCCACCGCGCCGTGAATTTTTCCGCCTGGGCTATCCGCCGGCCGCTGCCGGCGCTGATGATTTTTTTCGTGCTGTGCGTGGCCGGGCTGTGGGGTTTCCACAAGCTGCCCATCGCCCGTTTCCCCGACGTCAGTTTCCCGATGGTGATGGTCACCGTCGCGCTGCCCGGCGCCTCGCCGAGCCAGATGGAAACTCAGGTCACACGCAAGATCGAAGACTCGGTCGCAACCGTCACCAACATCAAGCGCGTCACCTCCTCGGTGAATGAGGGCGTCAGCAGCACCTCCATCGAATTCATCCTCGATACCGATTTGGCTACCGCGCTGGATGACGTGCGCGATGCGGTCACGCGCGTGCGCTCCGACCTGCCGCAGGACATCCAGGAACCGGTGGTCGCGCGGGTCAACATCGGCGGCTCCCTGATGACCTACGCGGTCGCCTCGAGCAGGCGCGGCACCGATGAGCTCAGCTGGTTCGTCGACCGGGAAATCAGCAAGGCCCTCTACGGCGTGCCCGGCGTGGCGCTGGTGACGCGCGCCGGTGGCGTCGACCGGCAGATCCGCGTCGATCTGGATCCGCAGGCGCTGCAAGCCTATGGCGTGACTGCTGGCCAGGTTTCGCAGCAACTGGCGCGCATCCAGGCCGAGCAGCCCGGCGGCAAGACCGAGGTGGGCGGGTCGCAACAGGTCATCCGCACCGTGGGCACGCTGGAAGACGCCGCGCAGTTGCGCGATTTCTCGATCACGCTGCCAGATGGCCGCGGCGCGCGCCTGTCGGCGTTGGCGCGCATCACCGACGGCGCCGCCGATCCAAACCAGGTTGCCTTGTTCGACGGCAAGCCGGTCGTCGCGTTCTCGCTGTCGCGCACGCGCGGCTCCAGTGAGATCGATGTCGCCAGGCGCGTGGAAAAAGTGCTGGACGGTGTGCGCCAGGCCAATCCGGACCTGCGCTTTGAACTGGTTACGACGACGGTCGATGAAGCCAAGCGCTCGTACGAATCTTCCATGACCATGTTGTGGGAAGGCGCGCTGCTGGCGCTGCTGGTGGTGTGGCTGTTCCTGCGCGACTGGCGCGCTACATGGATTTCGGCCGTGGCGCTGCCCTTGTCGATCATTCCCACTTTCGCGGTGATGTACTGGTTCGGGTTTTCACTCAACCTGATCACGTTGCTTGCGCTGTCGGTGGTGGTTGGCATCCTGGTTGATGATGCGATCGTCGAGATCGAAAACATCGTGCGCCACCTGCGCATGGGCAAGTCACCGATCGACGCGGCCACCGATGCTGCGCAAGAAATCGGCACCGCGGTGATCGCCACTTCGCTGACCCTGGCGGCCGTGTTCGTGCCGGTGGCGTTCATGCCCGGCATTGCCGGCAAGTTCTTCCTGCAGTTTGGCTGGACCGCGGCCACGGCGGTGGTTTTTTCGCTGCTGGTCGCGCGCCTGCTGACGCCGATGATGGCGGCCTACCAGTTGAAAGCGCACCCGGAGAGCACCGGCGATACTGCCCTGATGCGCTGGTACCTGGGCTGGGTGGATGCCGCGTTGCGCAATCGCGCGCTGACGTTATGGATGGCATTTGGCTTGTTCGTCGCCTCCTTGGCCATCGTGCCGTTCATCCCGACCACGTTCATTCCGATCGGCGACCTGGGGCGCAGCAACCTGAGTCTGGAGCTGCCACCGGGGACCCGCCTGCGCGACACCGTCGCGATGACCGAGCAGGCGCGCGCCCGCCTGGTGGGCATCCATGATCTGAAGCATGTGTACAGCACCATCGGCAGCACGCTGGACATTGGCGACCCGACCAAGACCGGCATCGGCGAAGCGCGCAAAGCGACGCTGGTGCTGGATTGGGGTCCGGCCGGGGACCGTGAACATTCGCAACAGGAACTCGAGCGCATTGCGCGCGCGCGCCTCGCGGACCTGCCCGGCGTGCGCATCAGCTATATCAGCACGGAGCCTGGCAACCTGCTGCAACTGGTGCTGGCCAGCGACGACCCGGGCCGGCTGCAGGCCGCCTCCTCCGCGCTGGAGCGTGACTTGCGCACGATCCCGGGCCTTGGGAGCGTGAGTTCGTCGGCATCGCTGTTGCGTCCGGAAGTGCTGATCGTGCCCAACGCCGCCCGCGCCGCCGATCTCGGCGTCGCCACTGCCGACATTGCCGAAGCCGCGCGCATCGCGACTGCCGGTGATTACTCGCAGCGGCTGGCGAAGTTGAACCTCCCGGAGCGGCAGATCCCGATACGCGTCGGCTTCGACGAAGCGACGCTGGCCGATCCGGCATTGATCTCGACCTTGCGCGTGCCCGGCAAGAACGGCAGCACGGTGCCGCTGGCGGCGGTCGCCGACATCATCACCACCAGCGGCCCATCGCAGATTGCGCGCTACCAGCGCCAGCGCAACATCACCTTTACCGCTGAACTCAACGGCCGCCCGCTCGGCGAGGTGATGGCCGAGGTGCAGAAGTTGCCTAGCGTGAAGTCGCCACCCGCTGGCGTGAGCTTCATCAATACCGGCGATGCCGAGGTGTTCGTCGAGTTGTTCTTCGGCTTCGCCATGGCGATGGCCGCCGGACTGATCTGCATCTACATGGTGCTGTTGCTGTTGTTCAACCATGCGCTGCAACCGCTGACCATCCTGACGGCGGTGCCGCTATGCGCGGGCGGCGCTTTCGGGGCACTGCT